>JAGNOY010000039.1 GCA_017989935.1 Chitinophagaceae bacterium | reverse complement strand
ACATTATATGATTTTACATCAGGAAGCATTTGGCAAGTCGTCAATAACTTAACTTGAATTTTCTTCGTGGCTTTCAACTGGGTTTCTAAATTATCGGCATCTAGATTTGAGATGGCCACAGCTGGAATGGAAGGATATTTAGGGTCGTATCTCATGCTTCCTGTATGTGGTTTGTTGTCGTAAGCCGAAGAAACAGACCTAATGATAACTGCCTTCGCGCCAAGTTTAGCTGCTTCAGAGGGTGCGCCCCAACGATAATAAACGCAGGGCCCATAGCTTTCAAACGTATTGATATTAGTTTGGTTAAATTTGTAATTAAAAAAGACAATTTTGTTCTTGATTTTTTCTGGACTTGTTCTTTTCAAATCATCGATATTGTCAAATTGAATTATTTCAGCTTGCATAGCCGTTTCGCCAGTGCCGACTGCATTGCCTAAGGATGAAATTTTTAAAGGAGTTGATTTCCCATTGCTGAAAATAATAGAGGCTTCTTCTTTACCTCTAACCCAATGTGGCACCATCACTTCTTGCAAGAAAACTTTATCACAGCCTGTTTTTTCAAGAACTGATTTGGCCCAAATTACAGCTTGCTCAGCTTGCGGCGATCCACTAAGTCGATGACCAATTTGCTTACATAAATCATGTAAATCATGATAGCATTGATAGTTTGTTAGGATCAAATTAGACATGCGCTTCAAGTTGGCACTATCTAGTTTAGGGTTTTGTCCCTGAGCCATTTGAAAGAAAATAATGTTGATGGAAAGGATAAATATTTTTTTCATTGAAGTATTCATTCTATTTTAGAGTTTAAATGTAAACATTCATGAAGCAAATTTTCATATTTTTTGGTTTTTGTATCACAATTTTATGGATCAATTGTTCTCCTAAAGTTGCAAAAACAACAGCCAGTAACAAGGCAACATCAACAGAAGAAAGAACTCCAGCTGCGAATCCGCCAAGTTTAAGCATTTCTCCTCAAGCAGATCAACATAATGCCCAAGCTGATCAATTAGCTGTGCCCGCCACCAATACCCCAATGAGTGATGAAGAAAAAATGTTTATGATAGTAGGTAAGGGAAAACATTTATGGGCTAGTTCTTGCAAGAAATGCCATGAGTTATATGAACCAATGAGCAGAACTTCAGAAGAATGGTCGCCAATTTTAGAGTCTATGTCTCAGAAAGCAAAATTTAATGAAGAAGAAAAGGAAAGCGTTCTTGCTTTTTTTAATAAGTACGCCAAAAAGTAATTCCGTAAATAAAAAATCCATGTTCAAATTGATGAAACATGGATAGGTGTTGTTCGAGTTTAGAATATTAATTTGGTAATCTATTCATGATTTTAATTTAGATTAGTCAGAGGCAAGTTCGATTTCATCAATAATCAGCTTTGGATTGGCAGGACTTAAAAAAGAAAAGATATTTTTAAGTTGATTTCTTGATGCCTTTTGTTGTAGAATCGAATCCATTTGTACAGTTTGAGTGTTTAGTGTGTTTTTCATGTCAATTAATTTTATGCATGTTGTGTAGTCAACAAGCATGCCAAATAGGGTCATGATATTGATTTTCAATTCAAATAATATTGTTATGTTATTTAAAAAATTGAAAATGAATAAATTAAAGTATTAAAAATATTAGCATTTAATAAAATTAAATATAAAAGTGTCATCATCATGTAATAATTATCTAGACTAGTCGCAAACTTTATATCAAACTCCTTACAAATATTAATAAATTGTTACCTTAGAAGGTTGGAAATTAAATTCTGTTTCATGATTCGAAAGTTACTTTTTATTTTTTTATCAATAGTCTTAGTTATCAAGGTTGGTCACGCACAAAATTATGTTTGGGCTCAAGGCTTTGGAAATACCAAAAGCGATAAAGCAATTACGGTGCGAACAGATTCTGCTGGTTATATTTATACATCAGGTTACTTCAGTGATACAATTACCTTAGGCACGAATGCCTTGTTACTAGGTTTTACAGCGAATGCCACTAGTAAGGAAGCATTTCTTGCAAAATACGATAGTTTAGGCTTTTGTTTGTGGGCAAGAAGTGGAGGTGAACATTTTGATGATAGGGTATTAGGCATGGATGTAGATGATGAAGGTAATAGCGTAATTACAGGTACCTTTTGGCAAACAGGGGCAGGATTTCAAATGGGAACAGTGAACGTGACCGGTGCTGGTTTTGGTGGAGGTGATCAATGCTTTATTGTAAAACATGATAAAAATGGAAACCAACTGTGGGGCAATTTTGTAAGCAGTAATTCAGGTGATGATCAAGGCTTAGATGTGGCATTAGATCCAATAGGCAATGTATATGTAGTTGGATTTATGACTGGTACCACATTAAATGTAGGTGGCGGAGTTGTCACTGCTACCAACCCAAATCCACTTCCACACAGACATAGTTATTGGTTAGCCAAATTTGATCCAAATGGTGTGCCGCAATGGGCTAGAACTTTTGGACATCTTCCTTGGGACCCTACGGCAAATAAGTACGTAGAACGCGATATTGCAGTAGCTGTTGATGATTCAGGTGGGGTGTATATTACTGGTGGCTATGATAGTATTAGACAATTTGGGTCCACCACACTTACGCCCGTTGGTGGTCAAGATGTTTTTGTAATGAAGTATGATACTTCAGGCAATTTTCAATGGGCAACCAACGCAGGCAGTGATCAAGATGATTGGGCCAATGGGATTTGTTCGGACAAACATGGATACATTTATATCGTAGGCGAACATAGAGATTCATTAATTATGGATACTGTCTTGGTAAAAAATTATGATAAGCGAGATTTATTTATCTTTAAAATTGATGCCAAAACAGGCAAACCCATTTGGGGTAAACGAGCAGGATCTATCGAAGGAGGTGAAAGAGGAAATGATGTGTGGGCAGACACCAATTGCAATATTTATGTGGCTGGAGATATAAATTCAGGAGCTAAATTCGGTGACAATATCATTATTCCTCCAGGTAAAGATCTTGAAGCCTTTGTTGCCAAAATTGCGCCTGATGGTAAATGGGTTTGGGCTATCACAGGCGGTGCTCTTGACGGTGAAGATCGTGGGAATTCTATTGTCAAAGGAAAAGGTGCGCAACTTTATTCATGCGGCTACTTTAGAGCCAACGCCACTTATGGTCCATTTAGTTTAAATTCCGTAGGCTCTAGTGATGCGTTTTTAGCCCGCCTGAATGATTCCATCTTAAATTTTAGTGGAGCATTCGCCTTGTCAAAACCTATCGATACTTTACTTTGCCCTGGAGAAAACACCATCTTATTAATCCCTGAGCATGAATATTTCGAATATAATCCAACAACAGGTGTAGTGGCAGGACCCAATAATTCAGGATTAACTTTTTCTCCACTCAATACAACTACTTATACATTGTCTGGTTTTAGTAAAGGCGCTTGTCCACAATACGATACGATTGTTTTTACCATTGAAGTTGCGCAAAATGCTTCGGCTTTTTTTACCATCAGTGATAGTGTCATTTGTTTAGGTGAGCCCATTTTATTCAAAGACTCTTTAGGTAATTCTAAAACATTCACTTGGGATTTTGGTGATGGTTCTATTTTAGCTAATGTAAATAATCCTCAACATACATATAATGAAGCAGGAAATTATACTATTCAACTCACAAGTACTTCAACTTTTTGTCCTCCTGTATCTTACTCAAGAAATGTTCAAGTCAACGCTTATCCGACAATAAGTTTAGGTCAAGACACTATGATATGCCCTGGAGTCACTGCAGCTTTGCAACTTTCTAATGTCCTCAATCCTGCAAGTATTTTGCAATGGAGTAATGGCGATATTAGCAATTCGCTTACTGTGACTCAACCAGGTACTTATTGGGCGATGGCTAGCAATTCAAATGGCGAATGTAGTTCGACAGATACCATTAAAATTAATCGAGATTGCTATTTAAATATTCCAAATTCATTCTCTCCCAATGGCGATGGTACCAATGATTACTTCTTGCCAAGAGAATTGTTATCGAGTGGCGTGAAAGTTTTTAGCATGGACATTTACAATAGATGGGGCGAGAAAATATTTTCAACGACTTCCTTAAATGGTAGAGGATGGGATGGTAAGTACAATGGTGTTATCCAGCCCATGGATACATACATCTATATCATTGATGTAATGTATGCAAATCAAATCAGAAAGAATTTCAAAGGCAATGTAACGCTAGTTAGATAGTGATTTATTTCTTGGGTGGCATACACGCTTTTCGTTCCAAGTCCTCCTCCGAATCGGCTATTTAATTTTATAACATATAAATGAACTTGGTGAAGCCTCTCGGAGTGCGGGCTTTCCACTACAATCGTTGCCACAATGCACCCTAAAAATTAGTTTGGCATTTTATAAATATGCTCCAATTCAGCAATCATCATAGCTGTCGCACCCCAAATAATAATGTCATCACTCAAAACATACACCGGTGTTTGCATGTCTTCTTCTTTTATATCAGAGCGCTTCACCGTTTTGTTGTCCTTAATGCTATCATAAAAAAGTAAATCCAAGGGCACGCGGATAATTTCTTGCACTTCCCTTTCTGAAGCTTTGAAGTTTAAGTTTTGGTGAATAAGTCCAACAGTTGGTGTAACAAGAAAATTACTTGGTGGAATATATAAAGGTGTTAAGCAACCCAAGATTTCAATTTGATTTCTATGCACACCAATTTCTTCTTCGCATTCTCGACTGGCAGTTTCAATAATAGAAAAATCATTCGGGTCTTTCTTGCCACCCGGAAAACTGATTTGCCCGCTGTGAGTTTTCCCGTCTTCACTTCTTCGAATTAAAATGGTATGCCAAATCTTGTCTGCCTCAAACAATAAAATCATTACACCTCCAAGTCTAGCATTCTCGGGTGCTTGCATAGATGAACTTCTAATTGGTGGCGCCATTTTCATTTGGGCTTCTAAACCTGGCAAAGGCAAGGCAAGTTTTTGTTTAAACTGTTCTATAAATTCACTCATGCGTTTAGTTTAAGTTGTACCACATTTTCTATGTGATGGGTTTGGGGAAACATGTCTACAGCTTGTGATTTTGTGATAGAATAAATCGAAGATAAATACTGTAAATCGCGCGCTTGAGTGGCAGGATTGCAACTTACATATACAATAATAGGCGCACGAATTTCTAGTAGTTTTTCTAGTAATTTTTCATGACAGCCAGCCCTAGGCGGATCAATGATAACCACATCTGCATGACCATGTTTATCGAAAAATGCTTGATCGCATACTTTAATTACATCTCCACTATAAAAAGTAGTGTTGCTTAATCCATTCAACGTAGCATTCTTTTTGGCGTCTTCTATGGCTTCGTCAACCGCTTCGACGCCAATAATTTTATTTACTTGTGGCGATAAAAAAATACCAATACTTCCAGTGCCACAATACAAATCATACAATGTTTCCTTGCCTGTGCATTCGGCAAAATCTCTTGTTACGCCATAAAGAACTTCAGCTTGTTTGCTATTTGTTTGAAAGAAAGATTTTGGCCCAATCCGAAATTTAAATTCTTCGAGCTGCTCAATTATATGATCCTTGCCCGAATAACAAAGTACTGTTTGATCGTAAATCGTATCATTCATTTTTTTATTTACAGTGTATTGCAAGGAGGTGATTTCAGGAAATTTAATTTTAATAGCTTCTAGTAATTCCATGCCTTTGCTTTCGGGGTCTTCTCCAAAAACAAGATTGATCATCACTTCATTCAGGCTGCTTACTCTAATCATTAAATTTCTTAATAAGCCATGATGCATTCTAATGTCATGAAAAGTTAATTGATGATCATAAGCATATTGTCTGATGAAATTTTTAATGGCATTGGTCGGTTCGTGTTGCAAATGACATTGCTCAATATCAATTACTTTATCAAATAATCTTGGTGCATGAAACCCAAGTACATTTTTTAATGAAGAAGCCTCAGTTTGAATATCAGCAGTGCTTAAATATTGTTTGGTTGAAAAAGTAAACTCTAATTTGTTTCGATACAATCTATCCTGTTCACATCCTATGATGGGTAAGTAATTTAAAGGTTCTATTTTCCCTATTCTTTTTAATTGATCTTTGACTTGTTGTTCTTTAAACACAAGTTGTTGCACATAAGGAAGCATTTGCCATTTGCAACCTCCACATAGATTGAAATGTTCGCAAAATGGAGTTATACGATTAGAAGAGAAGGTCGTTATTTCATTCACTCTTGCTTCAGCCCAATCTTTTTTATTTTTAAAAACAAAAAGATTTGCCCGATCTCCAGGCACTGCACCTTCAACAAAAATAATTTTTTCATTATGTCGTGCTATACATTTTCCTTCTGCAGCATAGCTTTCTATCAGAACATTTTCTAGTACAAATTTTTTCTTTTTGCTCATAGGGTGCAATTTTGTTCATTTAAGCCAAGAGATTCACTAGCTTCTGTTAACGTGGTGCAAATGTAACAACTATGTATTTTAATCCTTCGTCTTGATGTCGTAAATTCACCCACTTTAAATTATTATTAATGAAGTATTTTCTTTCTCTAGTTACCGGATTGGTTTTATTTATGAGCGCATCTGCAAAAGATGGCTACCAAGTCAAAGTAAAATTTAGTGACGCAAATGATACCTTAGTATACTTGTGTCATTATTTCGGGAAAGCCTCCACTGTGTTTAAGGACGATTCTGCGAGATTGAATAACAAAGGCGAAGCCATCTTTAAATCTACTCAGCCAATAACAGGGGGGCTATATTTAATTTTATTTGCTGATAAATCTACTTCAGTTGAATTTGTATTATTAAATGGAGATAATTTTACTTTTGAATTGGCTAAGTCTAATGTTTATCAAAGTGCTAAGTTTACTGGAAGTACGGAAAATACAAACTTCTATGATTATCAAAAATTTTTAGCTAAATATGGCGCAGAATACCAAAAAATAGAGTCGGAACTTGCACTGTGTAAGTCCAAGGTAGATTCATCGAAAGTATATGAAAAGTTGAAGAAAAAGGGAGAAGAGTTAAGTAGTTATAGAGAAAGTTTTGTTGCAAATCATCCGAGTAGTTTTCTGACAAAGTTATTTAATGCCATCTACGAGCCTAATATTCCAACCGTTTTACCGATATTGCCAGATGGCACTAAAGATAGCAGCTATCCAAGAATTTATTATAAATCTCATTATTGGGATCGTTATGATTTTAAAGACGATCGCTTAATTTATACGCCAATTTACGAACGTAAGTTAGAGGATTATATGACTAAATTAGTAATCCCTACACCAGATTCAGTTGAACTAGAATGTGATATGTTGTTGAATAAGGCAAAAGGATATCCTGAAACTTTTAAATATACCTTGTGGTATTTAACTCGTTGGGCTGAAACTAGCAAGGTGATGGGGCTTGATGAAGCTTTTGTGTACTTAGTTGAAAATTATTACATGAAAGGAGTAGCCACTTGGGTTGATTCTGCTCAATTGGCAAAGTATGAAGATAGAGCCAGAAAAATCGCACCCAATATGATAGGTCAGCCTGCCATGGATATGCGCATGGTAGATAGTACAGACCAGCAAGTTGTTCCATTGTCTTCAGTAAAAGCCAAATACACGATACTGATTTTCTGGTCTCCTACCTGCGGTCATTGTAAAACAGAAATGCCTAAATTTGATTCCTTGTACAGAGCTGTGCTAAAAAAATATGATGTAAAGATCTATGCAGTTGAAGCAGAAGATGAAGATGCTAAATGGAAAGATTATATAAGAGATAATAATTTACAAACTGGCTGGATTCACGTTCATGATCCAAAGCATGTAACAAATTTTAGGGCTTTTTATGATGTTTACAGCACACCTACTGTATATTTGCTCGACGAAAATAAAATCATTCGAGGTAAAAGAATTGATCATAAAAATATTGTAGGACTTATTGAGTGGTTAGAAAAGAAGAAGGAAAGGGAGCTAAAAGAGAAGAAAAAATAAGTATAATCAGTTCTAAAACAAAGACATATTAAGCAAATAAAGATAAAAATGAAAGGAATTATTTACGCAGTTGGTTTCACCCTTGTATTGTTGACCAGTTTCCAGACTTCTAAAGCGCAGAAAAAAGCAGATCAAACATTATTTACTTATGGCGGAAAGGAAGTTGGGAAGTCTGAATTTTTGAGGATGTATACAAAAAACATCAACAACCAAAAACCAGACTTTAGTGAGAAAGCGCTGAAAGAATATTTAAATTTGTATAGTAGATTTAAGATGAAGGTGGCCGAAGCCGAGAGAATGCAAATGGATACCTTGTCTGGAATACAAAGTGAATTAGGGACTTATAAAAAGCAATTAGCAAAAACTTACCTGACTGATAAAGAAGTATCAGATCGTTTGGTGAAGGAAGCATACGAGAGAATGAAGAAAGATGTTCGTGTTGCACATATTTTGATTGGAATTCCACGGGGTACTGAAGATACTGTATTAGCCTTTCGGAAAATTGATAGTATTTACAAAGAAATTACGTTGAATAAAGCAGATTTCGCGTCAATAGCAAAGTCCTTAAGTGAAGACAAACAATCTGCAACAAATGGCGGCGATATTGGATTTATTACAGCTATGCAAGTTGTTTATCCTTTTGAAACAGCTGCATACAATACGCCTCAAGGCACATATTCTAAGCCTTTTAAAACAATCTATGGATACCATATTATTAAAAAGTTAGAGGAAAGAACGGCAAGAGGCGAAGTTCAAGTAGCGCAAGTTATGGTTGCTGTTCAAAAAAGTGCTGGGGAAGCTGGTAAAATAGCTGGAAAGGCAAGAATAGATTCTGTTTACACTATGTTGAAAAAAGGTCAGAAGTTTGAAACAATGGTTGATAAATATTCAGAAGATAAGTTTTCAAAAAATACTCAAGGTACTTTAGCTAGTTTTGGAGTAGGTCAAATGGTACCAGATTTTGAAAATGCTGCATTTGCACTAAAAAATCCTGGAGATATTTGCGAACCTATTCTTACAGAATACGGATATCATATTCTCAAATTAATAAAAAAAACACCTGTGAAGCCTTATGATTCTATGAAGAATGACCTGACTAGACGCGTTGAGAAAGATGGCCGAATTGATATTGCTCGTCAAGAATTTACTGAAAAAATTAAAGCCAAATTAGGATACAAAGAATACCCAAGTAATTTAACTACATTAATTAATGCAATACCTGATTCATCTGTAAGAAATGGGTCTTTCAAAGGAAGCGATTATAAAACCTTTAATTCCATGTTGTTTACCATGAAAGAAACAACATTTACTCAGTCTGATTTTGCAAATTACATAGAGTCTTATACCCGAGGCAAAATATACGGTCAAAAAGAAAGTTCATTAAAATCATTGTTTAAGAATTATGCTGACAAAGCACTATATGATTATCAAGAAAATAAATTAGCAGATGAAAATGAAGAATATCGTAATTTGCTAGATGAGTATCGTGATGGAATTATGTTGTTTGAATTAACAGATAAAACAGTATGGACTAAAGCCTCAGTGGATACAACTGGTTTAGAAAATTATTACAATCAAAATAAGAGTAAGTATATGTGGGCGCCTTCTGTAAAAGGTAATTTGTATAAGGCTTCAGATGAATCTTTCGCAAAGAAACTGGTGAAAGAACTCAATAACCCTCAAAATAAAACACCTGAGGAAGTAACAAAAGCTGCTAATGGTGATGGCCCGCAGAATAGAGTGGTTGTAGAAACAGGTAAATTTGAAAAGTCTAGATTTCCTGCTTCCACTAAATTTGTTGAAGGAAAATATTCTCCTTATTTTAAAAATGACGACGGCACCTATTCTGTAATAGATGTTAAAGAAGTTTTTGATACGCCAACACAAAAAACTTTAGGCGAAGCAAGAGGTTATGTAATTTCGGAATACCAAGAATATTTAGAGAAACAATGGATAGCTGATTTGGAAAGTAAATATCCAGTCAAAGTGAATGATGCAGTGTTGAAATCCATGGTAAAAAAATAAAAGACATCAATTAAAAAGCCGCCTTTAAATGGCGGTTTTTTTTATGAGATTACTTTTTCGAATTCAATACAAATTTTAAATCAGCCCAATCTGTTTCTGCTTCAACAAGATTGCAAGTGCCATTTGCATAAGAGTAATAGGTTTTATTTCCGCCTGGTAATTTTAGTAAGTACTTTTTATCTTTTATCCATTTGACAGGAAGCATTTTCTGAAATTTTTCTGAGAAAATAGCTGATCCATCTTTGGGTTCATGAAAATATAAACTTGCTGTAGTCATCATAACCAATTGAGATAAGGAAGATTTTTCTCCATCTTTATTAGTCATTTGATAATGAGTGCCATTCCATGTTGCTGAATTATTGACTCTTACTTTGCCATTCAGTGTTCGATATAGCAAGGCTTGAGTCATTTGCCCGCCTTTAAAAAAGACTTTCATTCTGTCGTAAACTTCAATATCAAAAATGACAGTAAGCTTAACTTTGGATTCGAAAAAGTATTCAACAACATCGTTTTTTACTGTTCGTACAATTTGTATTTGACCAATGGCATCATCTCCTTTCATCACTTTATAAATCATGGATTCTGCTAATGCTGTATCTGTTATCAAATTGAATATTAAAGAGCTTGTAAAAAATAAGATGAAGAATTGAATACGAGGCTTATAATTATTCATGTGAATTGTGGGTTTAATTATCATTTTCTTTGGTAGAATGTCAAATAGTGTGCCATTACTTAACATTCAAGACAAGCAATTTATTGCTTACCCTATATAAAAGTACAGAAATCCTGATGAAAAGGGGCAAATTTTGAATCAAAGCTATTTATTTAGAGTTGTTCATCTAATTCTTGCTTATTTTCGCAAGCCATTAAGTAGCCCTATTATAGGCTATGTTTGGGTTTTCAGGTAGTAGATTCAATGAAATTAAAGTAGCAATATGAAGGATATAAGTAAGCAAGCTGTGGTACAAGAATTTTTAAGGCAACTTGATGAAAAAATAGACGGATATCAGTTTGCTTTAGATCAATTAAGTATTAGTGTATTAAATGAAACGAAAAGCACCGCAGGCGATAAACATGAAACCGCCTTATCTATGCTACAATTAGAGCAAAGCCAGGTGGCCAAGCATTTGTATGATGCCATTGACAACAAAACAGTATTTTCTCAAATTAATTTTGTCGATGAATCTTCAGAGGCAAGAATGGGCAGCCTGGTTCAAACAAATCTTGGATTGTATCTACTTAGTGTGGCCTTGCCAAAAATCATGATTGATAATCAGACAGTCATTGCAATATCAATTAAATCTCCATTAGGAGAACAACTTATGGGAAAGAAAGTTGGAGAAACGGTTGAGGTAAATTCAATTAAACATACGCTTTTAGACTTGTTGTA
>JAGNOY010000038.1 GCA_017989935.1 Chitinophagaceae bacterium | reverse complement strand
CTAGACTTTTTGCTCAACTTTTGCGTCATGGCAAAAGTGGAAAAACAATCGGGTATCTTTGCGGATAATCATAAGAAAAAATTATAGAAAGCCTTTCGGGATGTGGGGTAACCGCTTCAATCCTTGCCACAGTTCCGTTTTATTAAGATTGTTAGAAAATACCAAATAACCTCAACGAATCAAATTGTTGTTTGTCACTGAAAAAATCCAGCTACATAATTTCCCATAACCAACACCACACAAAAATAAAACCAATACCTAAGTAGCTTTTGCCCTTTAGATCGTTTTACAAAAACCTGTATGATCATCATTAAAAATAAAATCAAGATGGGTATCAAGGCAGGATATAAAGCTATACTCTCTTTGATATCTCCTTCTAACAAAGCCAATAAACTATTTTGAAACCCACATCCAAAGCAACGAATACCAAAAATAGTTTTAGAAGGACAAGGAATTAAATAGGGCCTGAGTATATCCGTCCACATAATAAGGCTTAGGCAAAATATAAGATGGCAATCAAGGATAATAAAGTAGACAATACCCCCAATAAGGTACTAATAAATAAATATCTGCTAAGAAAATGAAGGCTTTCTTGAATATTTATTTCTTGTTTGAATGTATACAAGGAAGCACCTTTTCGTTGAAAATTAATCAAGTAATAGGCATTCACTAAAAGCACCGAAGCAATAATGATCATAAAAAAGGCAAATATCCATTTACCAGCACCTAGGATAAATTCCATCGCTTGATCACTCATGCCATTTAACTGCATAAACTGATTCGCTAAATCTGACAAATTAGTGAATATAAAGATCAAGATTCCTAAAGCAAACAAGGCAAAAATGATAAAAACAATGCCTATAAACCTTGCCCAATTCCCTGCAGATTTTAAGGAATCGTTTTCTGTGAAAGCTTCTGTGAGTAGTTTGTGTTGAAGTAGATTTTTTTCCATCAATTACTTATTTGAGTATGGCTGTTAAGGCAATTAAAATAATGCCTACAAATAATAAAAAAAGAGAAATTATAAAGAGAAAGCCCATGGTCATAAAAAAAACTCTTAAATGACCCAGCGATTGATGAATAGATAATACATCTTGTTGTTGAACGCCTTTTTGTAATCTTGAAGCAAATTGCAATAAATTGAATGAAATCAATAAACTAAACAAGGTTGATAAGCCAAATGATAAAATGCCATTTCCAAAACTTTCATTGCCTTTAATAAAACCAATGCCCATTTGAACTAAACCTAACAAGATATTGGCTACAGATAGAAAGCCACAAACTCTTGCCCACAACACACATTGATCTATTACTTTTCGTGTGGCTTCTGTTTCAAAAACAAACTGATTCTGTTCCTGATTTTGATCTGCGAACTGAGTTGATGTTTCCATGATTCTTGCAAAAGTAAGTTGCAATTTACGAAGTAGCGAATTCGCAGCAACATAAACTTGAAAATGCCCTTGACGATATTTTTATACTTAGGACTAAAGGCTAAGATTCTTACCTTTGGCGCCTGATGAATACAAGAGAACTTTTTTTGCAACATGTAGGACAAACCTCTGAAACTCCACTTTGTTTTGAAGTGAGTAAGGCTTCAGGGGTATATTTGTATGATCAACATCAAAAGAAACACATTGATTTGATTGGCGGTATTAGCGTTTGTAATGTAGGTCACGGCAATGTTACTGTGAACGAGGCTATCAAAAAGCAAGTTGATGAGTATTTACATGTGATGGTTTATGGCGAAGTGATACAAGGTCCACAAGTTCAATATGCCACAGCGCTAGCAAATGCATTACCACCTTCATTAAATAGTGTATATTTTACCAACAGTGGAAGTGAAGCTACTGAAGGCGCCATGAAATTAGCCAAACGAATTACAGGGAGAAGCAAAATAATTTCCTTCAAAAATTCGTATCATGGAAGTACACAAGGTGCTTTAAGTGTGATGGGAAGCGACTATTGGCAACAGGCTTTTAGGCCATTATTGCCTAATATTTATCAGTTTCCCTATCAAAGTGAAGACTCGATACAAGCTATTGACGATCAAACTGCTTGTATTATCCTAGAGCCTGTTCAGAGTGAAGCAGGGGTGAGAGTGCCCGATCATGCTTGGTTGCAAGCTCTCAAAAAGCAATGTGACCGAACTGGTACTTTATTGATTTTGGATGAAATACAAACAGCGTTTGGTCGCACTGGATCTTTATTCAGATTTCAAGAAACGGGGATCGTGCCTGATATTTTGCTGCTAGGGAAGGCATTAGGCGGTGGTATGCCATTAGGGGCGTTTATTTCTAGTACAGAAAAAATGAATGCGTTTACGCGAAATCCGGTATTGGGTCATATTACTACCTTTGGTGGGCATCCTGTTTGTTGCGCTGCTGGCTTAGCTGCTTTCGAATACTTGCAAACAAATCAATTAGTTCAAGATATCAAGCAAAAAGAAGCACTATTTCTAGAACATCTTCAGCATCCAAAAATTCTGAAAATTGGTCATTGCGGTTTACTCATGGCTTTGCATTTTGAAGATTACGACACAAACAAAAAAATTATTGATACTTGTATTGCCAATGGTGTATTTACAGATTGGTTTTTGTTTGCCCCACAAGCCTTGAGAATTGCTCCTCCATTAACTATTTCAGCAACAGAAATTATAGCGGCTTGTAAAATAATACTGCAAAGTATCGATGAAGTATTGAATCACTAACTAAACCAGTTGCTAGTAACTTTACCACAACCAGAAACAAAAAAAATCTTTAAAGAATGAAATACATTTTTACATTTTTAGTATCAACACTTTTCTCAATTTCATATGGACAAAATATTGAAGAAATTGTAATTCCAAAAGGAGTCACATATAATTATTGTGATGCTAAAACAATAGAAGAAGCGAAGAAATTAATTTCAGAAAACATATCAGACGATTCAAAGTTTACATTAGCTCAGAATATATTAATTGTTGGACCTCAATTATGGAACAGATACAAAAACATTAATAGATTAAGCGAAATTGAAGGAGGGAATACAACATTTCACGTTGATAATTTAGAGCTTAAAGGAAAAATGACTCAGGATATCAAAGACGCAAAGAAAGTTTGGGATGAGTTCAGAAAGGAAGTTAAAGGGGAATATAAAATTAGAAAAGCCAACGAAGAAGAATTAAAATACTATTGGTCAGTAATTTCGTTTGACATCGATGAGCCATTATTAATAGTTGAAACGAAAGAGCACAATTATATTCTAAATATCTTAAAAGAGGATTTAAAATTAATGTGGCTTGACGAAGCTCCGAAAACTAAAGGTTATAAAACATATCAAAACGGAGAAGAAGTTACAACCATTTCCAAAGGAGAAAAAGAAACAAAGCTAGAAAAGATATTTTTGTTAAGTGATGATGCAACTTTAAAGAAAAATACTTCAGTAGAAGAATTGAGTAAAATAGTTGAAAAATGTTCAAAAATATTTGAAGAGTTATTTAAAACCTCAACAAAAGAAGGAAAAATCATCATAAAATTTGAATTAAATAAGAAACAAAACAAAATTGAATTTGCCCTTAAAAATGATATTGATTTAGATATCATGAAAGAATTTGAAAAAAGAATAAATGCTGAAGTATTTCCAAATTCAAAAAAAGATCCAATTCAATTTCAAATCCTATTTAAAGTAAATTCATACAACGAAACCGAATAGAAAAATTGCTGCCATTAGTAGTTGCTGACAATTTTCCCGCGACGGTTAGACAAAAATAACTTCAAAATCAAACTCAAAAGCTTGAATTAAAGATTTGTGCACTTACCAATTATTGGTAACTTTGTCAAAATTTCAAATAGCATGAAAAATACATCCATATCACTAGGAAATTATTTCGACCAGTTTGTGAGTAGCCAAGTATCAGTAGGACGTTTTAAAAATGTGAGTGAAGTTGTACGTGCAGGACTTCGACTATTAGAGGATGAAGAAATTAAAACGATTGCTTTGAAAAATGCGATTCAAAAAGGTTTAGAAAGCCCAAGAGTCGTAAATTTTGACTTTGACGAAAATTTAAAACAACTAAAGGCAGAGAAAAGAAAAAATGGCTAAAGTTATTTTAAGACAAGAAGCCATTGACGACTTGAATAATATTTGGGAACATACTTTTGAAAAATGGTCTGAAACTCAGGCTGATAAATATTATGCAATGCTGAAACTTTCTTGTATGGAAATCGGAAAAAATCCTGAAATCGGAAAAGAATATGACCAAATTACTAAAAATTTATTCGGATTTCATTCAGGAAGGCATATAATATTCTACCAATTTATAGAAAAAGACGAAATAGAAATTATCCGAATTTTACACGAGAGAATGGATTTGAAAAGCAGATTGAACGAATAAAAACTGCCACCAAACTTGGTTTTGTGCCATTGTGACTTTTGTACTAAATTTAAACTATGTGTTTTCTAATCCACAACAATCGCAAAGCCAAATAAAGTTATGCGATAGCTCGGTATAATTCTTAAAGAATCTTTCATATTCTCATGAACATTTTTATAAATTGAATTTTTCTTACCTTTAAATCCACGGCTAGTAAAACATCATGCTAAATTTAAATCATCCGCAAACTGACATCATTTTTAAGACCTCTTCTTATCTCGATCGTTTAAAAGATAGTTGCAGAGAATACATTATTCAAACTTTTGTAGAAAGACAAGAGACCTTTTTAAAGATGAAAATAATATGCGAAGATCTATTAACTTATTCCAAGGAAAATAATACTGATATTTATGAAAGTATAGCTGCGATTACTCATGAGATTATAATAGAAATTGAATTACTAGAAAAAATGAATTTAGTGTCTGAAGAGGGTCATTGTAAAGTTTGCAATCATCCTTTAAAAACTTGGTATACCGGGGTGAAGGAATTAGGTTATTATACCTCTTGTAATCATTGTCCAAATCAACTTATCAAACTAGTGAATGACTTAGAAATGCTTACTGGCGCATGGGCAATTTAGAGAAGATCATAATGGAAAGTTGATTGATAATCCGCTATATTACTTAGGTTCTGTTATGTAAAGGGAAACAATTTATTTCAGAAAGTTTAAGGGAAGTTAGATCATCATGTCGTGCAAGGTATTCTGCCATGTCTGTTCAATATGCTTGCATCAAATTTTCTTTATTCCACATCTCACCCGCATCTTCAACTAACAAGGTATATATTACAGTATACTCCCTTGTATGCTTCCTTGAATCTGAAGCTCAGCCGAGATGAACAGTATACCCTCGCAAGCCTGAGGCTAAAACCATATTCACTTTGGGGATGATCCACATCATAAAGTAAAATCTTATCCCAAAGCGCTTGATTTGTCATTGATATTATTTAAGATGTGAGTAAAAGTGAAAAACCCTCTAAAACTTTACATAAGGCATCAAACCATGTAACCCACCTTCGCGACCAAATCCACTTTCTTTATAGCCACCAAAAGGAGAAGTCGGATCAAACTTGTTAAAGGTATTTGCCCATACTACGCCCGCCTTTAATCTAGTCGTTAAATTAAATATCTTAGATCCTTTATCTGTCCACACGCCCGCACTTAAGCCATAAGGAATATTATTTGCTTTTTCAATCACCTCCTCGATAGTTCTGAATGTTTGCACTGCCAATACTGGACCAAATATTTCTTCCTGAACAATGCGATGAGATTGGGCAGTGTCTAAAAACAAAGTAGGCTTGCAAAAGAATCCTTTTGAAGGCATCTCACATGCGGGTTGATAAATTTCTGCGCCTTCATCAATGCCTAATTGAATATACTTTTTAATGTTTTCTAATTGTTCCTTAGAATTGATGGCGCCAATATCTGTATTTTTATCCATCGGATCTCCCACGATCAAGGTCTTCATACGATCCTTTAATTTCTTAATCACCTTGGCAGCCACACTTTCTTGAATAAATAAACGCGATCCTGCACAACATACATGACCTTGATTGAAAAAAATCGCATTGATAATCCCTTCTACTGCTTGATCAATCGGCGCATCCTCGAAAATAATATTCGCAGCTTTGCCCCCTAATTCAAGCGTCAATTTTTTATCTGTACCTGCTAAAGCTTTCTGAATATATTTACCTACTTGGGTACTTCCTGTAAAGGCTATTTTATTCACCAAAGGATGATTGACTAAAGCCGCACCAGCATCTCCAAATCCAGTAACAATATTCACTACTCCATCAGGTAAGCCTGCATCACGAATTAGTTCAGCTAATTTCAGTGCCGTCAAAGGCGTGCTTTCTGCAGGTTTTAATACCACGGTATTTCCAGTAGCTAAAGCTGGCGCAATTTTCCATGCAGCCATCAATAAAGGAAAATTCCAAGGAATAATTTGTCCTGCTACACCTAATGATTGAACCTTCCGATTTGGAAAGGCATAGTCTAATTTATCAGCCCAGCCAGCATAATAAAAAAAATGATTGGCCGCTAATGGAATATCTATATCTCTGCTTTCACGGATAGATTTTCCCCCATTCATGGTTTCAATCACCGAAAATTCTCTCGCTCGCTCTTGAATCATACGGGCAATACGATAAATATACTTGCCTCTTTCTTGTCCTGATAAAGTAGACCAAACTTCTGTATACGCCTTCTTAGCTGATTTCACAGCTATATCTATATCCTTCTCATCTGCTTGTGCTATTCGTGCTATTTTCTTTTCAGTGGCCGGGTTGATGGTATCATAGTACTTCCCCGACTTAGGCTTTACAAATTTTCCATTGATAAATAATTCGTACTGGCCCTCTATTTTTATATGATCTGCACTTTCAGGAGCCGGCGCATAAGTCCAACTTGTTCTTTCTATTTGTGGACTTTTATTTTCCTTCTTGCTTACTGAGTTTTTCTTTTCAGTAGTAGCAGATTTTCGCACAACTTTTTTTGTGGTTACAGATTTTGCAGTTATAATTTTTGCCATAAAATACGAATATTTTTTTCGAAAGAAATTTTCATCTCTTTCTTGTTCTTGTTAGTCTTTAGAAATATAATCACTTGAATAATATACACCCAATTGTTCTTTGGCCAATTGCATCACGATATCATTCGCTAAACTGCTTGCACCAAAACGAAACCACTCAGAGCTCATCCAAGCGTCACCCAATGTTTCGTATAACATCACTAAATATTGCAAGGCGCCTTTGGCCGAAGAAATGCCACCTGCAGGTTTCATGCCCACCATTTTGCCTGTGTCTTCGTAATAATCTTTAATCGTTTGCAACATCACCAGGGTTACAGGCATGGTTGCTGCGGGTTGTATTTTTCCTGTCGATGTTTTAATAAAATCTGCTCCCGCCATGATGGCAATTTCACTAGCTTTACGAATATTATCTAAGGTCGATAATTCACCTGTTTCTAAAATCACTTTTAATCTGGCATGCTCGCAAGCTTCTTTAATTGCGGCAATTTCATCAAATACAAAATTATAATCGCCTTCTAAAAATTTACCTCTACTTATCACCATATCTACTTCGTCTGCTCCTTGCTGCACGGCCATTTTTACATCGCTCAATTTTATTCTTAAATTCGAATTGCCACTTGGAAAAGCCGTAGCCACCGAAGCCACTTTGATACCCGAATTGCCTAAGGCTTGCTTGGCTGTTTTTACATGATTCGGATACACACACACTGCTGCAACTTGTGGAATGTTATTCAAATGATCTGCAATATGTTGAGCCTTATAACAAAGCTGTTTTACTTTGCCAACAGTGTCTTTTCCTTCTAAAGTAGTTAAATCTATCATGCTTAAAGCAAGACGCAATCCATCTTGCTTACTGACTTTCTTAATGCTGCGGGTATTGAGTCGCGCTATGCGTTCTTCAACACCGACCTGATCAATTTTTGTGGGATATGCAAATGTCATGCTTCAAAAATAATCCGAAAACTTGATATATAAGCACGTCTGCAATAATTGGATTTTTCTTTGGGGCAATATTATTTTGAATTCACAGTATCTAAGTAGCCGGCTATTTGCTGCAATCTGCCGATAGGCGTGAGTATATTCAATAGGCATGTATGATGCCGGCAGGATTTTCGCGCCTATCCGGTTGCCTATTGAAAAGGGTATTTCATAGCATGCATGACTGCAGTACACCAAGTTTACTCTTGTTCATGATAATCACCTAGGTCTTCATTCGAATTAGTACTATGCATGAGCTCGGCTTCTTCTTGTTGCTTGGCTAAAGTCCAATGATCTGTTCGCGTGGTTTGTAGCCATTGCTGACCAGATTTTCGGAGTACTTGCACATACAAGCCAAAATGCAAGGCGCAAATATGTTCAAAAGTTTCTACAGTCATTTCATCATTCAATGCTACACTGCCCTCATGATCCTTTTGCTGAACATCCTTCACGAATAAATGCATATTGAGTTGGTCGGCCACTTGACTCACCTCTCCATCTGCATGCTTTTTAGCATAGAAAGCAAGCGCTAAAGAGGAGAATTTTTGTTGAAACTGTTCTTGAAGTTGTTGTAAGGTTTGGTCTTTGCTTATAAACATATGTTGGTATTTTTTTCTACAACAAAGTTACCTACATCATCTATCCTAAACTATGACATACATCATACTCAACCTAAAAAGAGATGGCAGATCCTAACCTAAAACCTATAATTGATTGATAACCTACTTAATGGAGTACAAATAAAATCTACACGTTTAAATTGACCAGCAGTATACTTGATTTCTGCACCTGCTTCATAAGAGACTGAAAAATTAGCACAAAGGTTCTTTTTTAAACCAAAGGCTGGGCTCAGTCCTACACTATAGGTTAAATCTTTATTTTGAATAAATTGGTTGCTTACGTTTCCGCTTTCAGAAAATGATTTTGTAAACGATTCATTCGCTTGCTCAAGATAATTTACAAGATCTAAGGCGATATATGTTTTCATACAACAACAAGATTGCAAGGTATAAGACACCCCAGTTGCCAATCGATATTGTGAAAAATTGCCAGAATAATTTTCATTCCAATTAGTAAGTGGCGCAAATGTTTGTAAAGGAGGGCGCTGTGTTCTAGTCTCCTGATAATAGTTAAAGGAAGCCCTTAATTTTATTTTTTTATTGACCCCATATCCAACATAGATGGCAGGTGAAGTAGTACCTGATTTCTTGCGAGTATCATTCTTTAGCACACTATTCACGCGACTAAAATTTGTATGAGGGTTCTTGAAATTAATATTCGATTCGCCTGCATGATACATTTGCATAGGACCGACACCAATACCAATTTCTAGTCGTTTACATGCAGACTGACCAAAGGAAATGAAAGTGATTAAACACATTGCGCATGTCATGAAAGTTTTCATCTGAAATTTATTTTACTCAAATCTAACTAAGATTCTTGTGAACATCAACACATTAACAATGATTGACAACAATAAATAAAAAAGAGGCCCATAAAGACCTCTTTTTCTAAATCATCAAAACTTAACCTATATCCCATCTCCATCTAACAAATTCCCTAATCCACCAAGAATACTCCCTTCTTCTTTTCTTCTACCAAACGCCCCATAAGCCATAATTCTTGAAGCTAATCTGCTAACAGGTAAAGATTGTATCCACACTTTTCCTGGACCTCTCAAAGTCGCAAAAAACAACCCTTCACCACCAAACACCATGTTCTTAATGCCTCCAATAAATTGAATATCAAAATCAATCTCTTTCGTATAAGCTACTACACAACCTGTATCTATTTTTAATATTTCGCCTGGGGCTAAAGTTTTTTCAAATACATGTCCGCCTGCATGCACAAACGCCATGCCATCACCTTCTAATTTTTGCATAATAAACCCTTCACCACCAAAAATACCTGTACCTAATTTACGCTGAAATTCTATACCTACACTAACACCTTTAGCGGCACATAAAAAGGCATCTTTTTGACAAATCATTTTTCCGCCAAGCTCAGCCAAATTCATTGGAATAATTTTTCCAGGATAAGGAGATGCAAAATGAACTTTTTTCTTTCCCTGTCCAACATTTGTAAAAGCCGTCATGAATAAACTTTCCCCAGTGAGTAATCGCTTGCCGGCCGAAAACAATTTACCCATTAAGCCACCTTGTTGCTGACTGCCATCACCAAAGATAGTTTGCATCTCAACACCATCTTCCATCATCATAAAGGCGCCGCTTTCGGCAATGGTGGTTTCTTGTGGATCCAGCTCTATTTCGATATGCTGCATCTCTTCTCCAAAAATTTTGTAATCTATTTCATGTGCGTTCATGGTATAATTTTTTGTTTGGCAAAGATGCATGAATTTTAAATTCAACAAATAAAAAACTGATAAGAGGCTTAAAATTTATTTAAGTGAATTTTACATAATGACTATCTGCTAAACTACCTTACAAAGCTAATGAATACAGATGTCATCTATCTAATACCAACTTATTTCAAAAAATCTTCATGGAAGAGATGGCCTAAGATTCGAGGCAGCTAAAAATATTGAAATCGAAGCCAAACTTTTATCCGCTGTTTGAGCACAAGTGAATGTTGCTATATGGCGAAGGTCTTCATGTGCGAGTTTGGATAAAAGTGGCATAGATGAAATTATTTTTATGCCAAGAATCTTCAGCCTAGACTTTTTGCTCAACTTTTGCGTCATGGCAAAAGTGGAAAAATAATCGTGTAACCTTGCGGATAATCATATTTTACTTTTATCTCACAAACATTTTTTATATCTCATACAACATAACTTAATTTCGCCGTGTGACGAAAGAAACCTTTTCTCTTATTTATCCTACAATTCCTACACAAGCTGGAGTTTATAGGTATTTTAATCAAGAAGATAAAATTATTTACGTCGGAAAGGCCAAGAATTTAAAGAAAAGAGTGAATTCTTATTTCAACAAAAATCAAGAGTATTACAAAACCAAAAGACTTGTTGAAGAAATTGTACGTATGGAATTTACTTTGGTAGATTCAGAGCAAGATGCCTTGCTTCTAGAAAATTCTCTCATCAAACAATATCAACCTAAATACAACTTGATGCTAAAGGATGATAGAAGTTATCCATACATCGTCATCAAAAATGAAGAATTTCCCCGCATTTTTCTAACTCGACGACATATCAAAGATGGCTCTACTTATCTTGGTCCTTATACAGATGTACATCAAGTTAGATCCTTATTTGATTTTATCAAGCAAACCATTCCTATTCGAACTTGCAGTTTACAGCTTACTGAAAAAAGTATTGCCCAAGGTAAATTCAAAGAATGTTTAGAATTTCATATTGGTAATTGCAAAGCCCCTTGTGTAGGCTGGCAAACAAAGGCTGAATATGCTTGGCATGTGAATCAAGTGAAGGAAATATTTGGAGGTAAACTGGGTGACATTACCAAATACTATAAGCAAGAAATGCAACAATACGCTG
>JAGNOY010000037.1 GCA_017989935.1 Chitinophagaceae bacterium | reverse complement strand
GACATCCAGCCTATTTTAGAAAGTATTGGAATTCATCATCCAATTTTTGATAAGCAAAAAAGATTGTATGATACAATGATGTCGAATCAATCTAATATTGAAAGTAAACAAAAGATAAAGGTTTTTCTTTCTTATTCTCATGCCCAAACTGAGTATTTTAAAATATTTAAAACTGATTTGCAGACTTATCTTCGAATTCCTGGTAAAGAAATAGAAGTGTTTCAAGACTTTGAAATTCCTCTTGGCGCTAAATGGGATGAATATTTACAGGATAAAGTTTCGCAGTGTGATGTAATGATTTTATTAGTCAGCCAAGAATTTATGAATAGCGATTATATCACTGAGAATGAATTTGGCAAGGCAATTAAGCGTAAGGATTTATTGATATCGCCCGTTTATTTTGCCCCTTGTGATTTTGGTCATGAAACTGAATTAAGCGCCTTGCAATTTTATAAGCCCTATGGAAATGAGTTTCAGCAAGCTGATAAAGGCTTAGAATTTTCTTATATTGATTTAGTGAAATTTAAGGAAACAGACGGAGAGGTTATTCCAAATGCAAATCGAGCACATTATATGAAAAAGTATACAGTTAAATTGATTCAAGAAATAAAGAATCGCATGAAGTAGTTTGAAATTTTGGGTATAATATTTTCTTCAGATATTAAACTTGAAAATCTTTTGATGATAATCGTCTTGGATGATAATAAAAGTAGATTATAGATAGCATCAACAAAGATCGAATGTTATTTTTTTAGCGGAATAGGTATATCACTTATTGATAAAGAATCGGAGGGACCCCATAGCGAAACATCACTTCAGATTGCTGCATGATGGGGGCATAAAAGAAAAATATGTACAAGAAGAAAATATTCATTGAGAATAGATATTGCCTATACACTTTTGAGAAAATTTTGAATTGAACAAATAGTTTTCTTTCAAACTATTAATTATATCTTAAATAAATATGTAAGTATTTTTTTGAAATAATTATGTTTTATAATTTTTTGTTTCTAGATTAGCTTTAGCAAATCCTAACCAATAATTTGCTTACCCGAAAATCAACCGCTCATGCTTCTAGAAATTCTCAATTTCTTACAGAAGGAATTAAACACCTTTATACAGCAAAGATTAGGTCAGCCTAATGCCCAAATGTTGATTGCGGGAAACTATAGTAATATTCAAGATTTGCCGGGTAAACAGGGTGTTGTAGTTATGAGTTTAATTAGTCTTGAAAAGGAGGCTATGCTTCATGTTCCTGAACATTTTGTGCGAAATGAATCGATTCATAAAGTTATGTATAAGCAGCCACCAGTGTGGTTGAATTTAAGTTGCTTGTTTATTTTTAATTCTAAGTTGCTGTCAGATTACGAAGGAATTAATTTATTAGAATATGTGATACAATATTTTCAAAGTTCACCAGTTATTACAAAATTGTCTGCATTGAAACCCGATTTGTTTCCGGCTGGTCTTGATCAAATTCGATCAGAAATGATGGTGCTTAATATCGAACAAAGCAATTATTTGTGGGGACAAATGGGTGGTAAGTATCAGCCTTCTGTGATGTATAGATTTAGATCCATTCCAATTTCTCATGAGCAGAATAGCATAGGGCCAGCAATATCAGAAATACAAATTGACGTATTAGATAGAGAAGAATTATTAAAGAAATTACCAATTAACCAATAAAAAAATAATAAATATCATGGCAGCAAGTTATAAAACCCCTGGCGTTTATTTAGAAGAAATTTCTAAATTGCCCCCTTCGATAGCCTCGGTCGAAACCGCAATACCTTGTTTTTATGGGGTGACGGAATTCGCGAAGGAATCAGTAAAAGATGATTTATTAGGTGTGTCGAAGAAAATTAATTCTTTAGCAGATTATGAAGTCTATTATGGTTTTCCTGATATTGCGAAGGCTGAAGTAAATATTTCATTGAATATTCCATCTCAGGCAAAACTGAGTAGTGCTTATATCAACAATATGTATTATGCCTTAAAGTATTATTTCGATAATGGCGGTGGTCCGTGTTATATCCATTCAGTGGGTAATTATTCAAGAACTGGTGTGGACGCTGATAAGTATAAAAGTGAATTGTTGAAACTTGATTTAGTTGATGAAGTTACATTAGTCGTGATGCCTGATATAGTAGGGTTAAACGACAAAGCTAAGATCTACGACGTTTATAATGCAGCAATGGCTAAGTCGTCTAGTTTGAAAGATAAATTTGTGATTATTGATGTGCAACAAGAGTATACAAATCAGAAAGTTGATATAGAAAAATCAAAGGCTGGGATAAGAAATGTTATTTCGAATAATGAAGTTGAATGCAAGTATGCCGCTGCCTATTTTCCGAATCAACTTACTACTTATAGCTACAATTTTGGTTTAGCTTCTATAAAAATGAAGTTTGATACAGATGTGCAAAATGCGAATGAAAGTTGTAAGTTATTAAATGATTTGAAGTATGAGGAGGCAAAGGTTTTATTTGCAATAAATACAACTTTGCAGTTTTTGAACGATGACTATTTTAAAAACATATCTACTTTACTCTTTAACAACAAAGTGACAGAGATTAATAGAAAAGTAAATGAAGTTTTATCATTTTTTACTAAAGCTGAACAAGAGAATCTTTTAGTTCATGCAAATAATGTAACGACTCTATTGGTGACTCAAGCTGCCGTAGCTGCTGCAGCAACTTTAGATAAGTTTGATTTGGTTGATACCAGTGCAAAGGAGAGAGAGAAATTTGTCAAGTTTATTCAGGATAAAATTATGGCACTTTATACCGCAATGGGTGTCACTATTGTTGGAGTGGATAATTCAAATTTCACTAAATTGAACAACACATTTCTGTCAAAAATTAATCCGTTTTTTAATTCATTGTTTGAGGCACGACTCAAGGAGGCTTTTCTAAGTATTTCAGTTAATTTGCCACCTTCGCCTGCTATAGCTGGAGTCTATGCAAATGTGGATAGAAACAGAGGCGTGTGGAAAGCACCTGCAAACGTATCCTTAAATGCTACTTTAAGGCCAGAAGTTTTTCTCAGTGATTTAGATCAGCAGGATTTTAATGTAGATAGTGAAAATGGGAAATCTATCAATTGTATCCGCCAATTTGTTGGTCGTGGAAATCTAGTTTGGGGTGCAAGAACCTTGCTTGGAAATAGTGCAGAATGGAAATATATTAATGTAAGACGATTCTTTAATATGGTAGAAGAAAGTTGTGAGAATGCGACACGGCAATTTGTATTTGAACCAAATGATGCGAATACTTGGGTTAGAGTGAGAGGGATGATTGATAATTATTTGACTAATCTATGGAGGGCAGGTGCCTTGCAAGGTGCAAAGACAGAGCATGCTTTTTATATTGCTGTAGGTTTAAATGAAACGATGACATCAAATGATATTTTAGATGGCATTCTCATCGTTGAAATCGGTTTAGCCGTTGTGAGACCTGCCGAATTTATAGTACTTAGATTTTCTCACAAATTAGCAGTTTCATAATTTAAAAATAACTAATTAATAAAATTATTATGGCAAACTATCCATTACCAAAATTCCACTTTAGAGTAGAATGGGGCGGTTCGAAGATTGGCTTTACAGAAGTTACTGGATTAAATATTGAAAATGAAGTAATAGAATATCGCGCAGGTTCAAGCCCAGAATATCACAAACAAAAGATGCCAGGGTTGCAGAAATTTGGAAATATCACTTTGAAACGGGGCATGTTTAGTGGTGATAATGAATTCTTTCAATGGCTAAATACGGTGTCTCTAAGTAAAATTGAGCGCAGAGATGTGTCAATAATGCTTTTGAATGAGAATCACGAACCTGTTTTCATTTGGCGTGTCAAGAATGCATTTCCTGTGAAGGTAGTAGCACCCGATTTGAAGAGTGATGGAAATGAAGTGGCTATTGAATCCATAGAATTAGCTCATGAGGGCTTAGTGATTGAGAAAACTTAAATTAATATTCCATGTCACTCTATCCACCGGTTGGTTTTTCTTTCTGGGTTAAATTTGAATTTAGTGAAGATAATGTAGATATTGCTTTTCAGGATGTTTCAGGAATTGGTATGGAGCTATTGACAGAGGATGTTATTGAAGGTGGAGAAAATAGGTTTACACAAAAATTACCTATCAGAGCTAATTATTCGCCCTTGGTTTTGAAACGAGGTTTGGCTGTTTCTTCTACTTTGTTAGATTGGTGTAAGGAAAATATTGAGAATTTTAATATCAAGCCAGTCCATTGTATTGTTGCCTTACTCAATGATCAGCAAGAACCTTTAGTTGCCTATCAATTTATGAATGTATATCCACTGAAGTGGAGTATTTCAAATTTTAATGCAGAAAATAGTTCTGTGGTCATAGAGTCTTTAGAATTGTATTATCAATATTTTAAAATAATTAATTAATTCTTATGCCAGTCATAATTAATGAAATCATAATTCGAAGTAACGTGGAGACGCCTGCAATTACGACCAATTCTTCTAATCCAGCAGATGAGTTAAACGAGATGAAATCGGATTTAGTGAAGCAGTGTGTAGAAAAGGTACTTGAAATTTTAAACGAGAAAAAACAAAGATAATTATTTATGGCGCTCTTAAAGATGACCTTGCTTTCATTTAGAAGCTTTGATATAAAGGATATGTTGAAGCCAAGGATATTTTTTGCTATGTTCAATCCAGCTAGTTATAAAGTCGAATACAGTTTTACTAAAGATGAAACAAAAACAGGTGGAGCTTCAAATCAAACTGCTTATTTAACTGCCATCAATAAAAGAAAAATGACTTTTGATTTTTTAATTGATGGTACAGGTGCGAATGGAGATGAAAGAATTGTGCTTTTAGAAGCAAAGAAATTTGAAACAATAGTGATGCCAGAAAAAAAAGACTTTCTTGCTATAGTGGCAAAAGAAAGTGAACAAATTCAACTTCCTAAATTGCTTCTATTATGGGGGACATTTATGTTCACTTGTGAAATTGAAAGTTATTCTGTGAATTATACTTTATTTAATCAGTTTGGAATTCCTTTAAGAGCTACCATTTCTGCCACCTTTAGTGAGGTAATTGCAAATCCAAATCCTGATATACTTTCTATGAGCAGTGATATAGGTGCCGTTGATACAGTTACGAATGTAGCTAGTTTTTTAAGTACCGCATATACAATTACAAATAATGTAGGTGCTGCTATAGAGATGGGACGTGAACAAAATTTGAGTAGTATAAGAGGTCAAGTAAATATTAAGAAATGATAGCTTTGGATCAGATATCAACTCCGTCTTATCAAGAATATGCTTGTCGTTTGTTTGTAAACAATATTCCCTTAGCTTCAAGCTATGAAATTATTTCTATTCAAGCTAAGCAAGCTTATCAATGGATAAGTTCAGCAAATATCTTATTAAAAGTTGATGTAAGTTTTGGGGAATCACTATTCTCAAACCCTTTGGAAGTTCTACCTTTATCTGGGCAGGAAATAGAAATAATTGCAGTTGGTACTGGAAATGAAGTTTCTTTGTTTAAAGGACTAATTGTCAAACATAAGTATACAAATTCACCTACGGGTACTAGAGTTCATCTTACAGCTAAACATAGTGCTATCAACTTAAGCATGAATAAAAAGGCTGAAGTTTATGCCGATAAAAATGATAAAGATATTATTGAGGAAATAGTACAATCTGTTGGGTTAAATACAAGTTTCATTCAATCACAAACTTTCTTAGGTATACAACACAAACGACTAGTTAAGTCTGGGTTTACAGATTGGGATTTTATTAATATGCGTGCTGAAGCCAATTTGTCATTTGTGTATACTGAGCCTGATATAGTAGTAGTCGAAAAACCCATACTTAGTTTAGAGCCTGCTAAGCAAGTTTCAGCAATTTATGGAATCAATGTATATTCCTTAGAGATGGAACAAGATGATAGGTTGAATTTGATAGAACACCAATTTATTCATTTTGATCCATCTGATCAAAATTCGGTTGTGCAGTCAGAAGAAAATTTTGTTATGCCTTCATTAACTTCAACTATAAAAGGGACAAAACAAGATATCTTTAGCGCTTCATTTAATGAAATGGAATCAAAGCAAGCCTTGGATTCGGTAATTCAATTAAAGAACTTATCTAAGGTAAATGGCTTGGTTCACATACATGCTAATTTAAATGTGAAGCCAGGCTATACATTGATTGTGGAAGGTTATCAAGCAGAGTTTAATGAGCATTTTATTATTACTTCTGTATTGCATGATTTCAGTGGTGGAATATTTAGTACGTATTTGCAATTTGGAATGCATCATGAATCATTTGCAACAAAATATCAGCCTGCATCCTCACAGCATTACTCTAAAGGGATGATTAATGGTATTGTGGTGGCTTTAGAAGGTGATCCAGATAATCTAAGTAGGGTTTTAGTTTCTGTTCCATTGTGGAATAGAGCATCGGAAAATATTTGGGCTCGATATGTGAGCCCCTACGCTGGAAACGAGTATGGTATGATATGGTTACCGGAAATTGGAGATGAAGTACTAATTGGTTTTATTGGAGAAGAATTTGAAATGCCTGTTGTTTTAGGTTCTATGTATAGTCCTGCCATGCCTCCATTTGAATCATTTAGTGATGATAACTTTAAAAAAGGGATTCAAACTAAAAAGGGGATGAAATGGAATTGGGATGACGAGAAAGGGATTCATGAAATTTCGGTGGCTAACGGGAGTAAAATATTGATTTCTGAAGATGAGAATTTGGTTTCGATAGAAGATGCAAATGGTAATTCAGTTATATTGAATGATAGCGGTATGGAAATAAAATCTGCGTTAGATATAAAAATTGAAGGTGGGGGCAAGGTTGATATTAGTGCTGGAAGCGAATTGAATTTAAAAGCAATGAATATGAACTTTAATGCAGATGGCATATTAACATTAAAAGGGTCGTTAATAAAAATTAATTAGTATGAGTTTGGCAGCTAGAATTACAGATCCTACAGCAGATGGTTTAATTACCGGAGCAGGTGTTGCAAGTGTCTTAATTGGTGGCATGCCCGCAGCTGTTGTTGGTGATATTAGTACACCAGCTTCTGGAAATATTCCTATGCCATTCGCCATAGGTAGTACAACGGTGCTAGTAGGTGGAAGGCCGTCGTTAAGGGCTGGTGATGTGGCTGGGAATGGATCTGCAATTGTGATGGGCGAGGTAACTGTTTTAATTGGATAATATGAATATAGATAACAATTTCATAGGAAAAGGATGGGCATTCCCACCAAAATTTAATGTGGTAGATAATTCAACTACCATGGTTGAGTCTGTAGAAGATATTAATCAAAGCTTATATATTCTGTTTACCACAGAATTGGGAGAAAGGGTCATGCAGCCTGATTACGGCAGTGCCTTGAAAACAATGATATTTGAAGGGATGAATGAGCATTTTTTATCCTATATGAGGATGGTGCTAACTAGAAGTATCTTGCTTTATGAAGCTAGAATAAAGCCGTTAACAATAGATTTTTCGATTGATGAGAATGATGCAAGTTTGTTTACCATGCATTTGAGTTATATTGTTATTAGTACAAACCAAAGAAACAATTTTGTATTTCCCTATTATATAAACCAATAATTATGGGTAAAACATTAAATCAAATATCAAATTATCCTTTTTCTAATGGTGCTGATGCATTTGACAACCCTTTGCTATTAAATAATTCATTGGCACTAAGAAATAAAAAGCTACAAGACTATTTAAATTATTTACTGGAAATTTCTAAAGACATTCAATTTTTTGATGGAGATGCCTTAGCGTCTAATACATGGTATGACTTACTAAAGAAGGATATTGTTTTTCAAATAAGCAGTTATTTGATATTGAATCCAACTAATTTGTCAACCTTTTTAGTTCAATTGCCAATTATTAATCATTTTACGAGCAATGTTGAATTAGATCAAGATGAATTAGAAAAACTTTGTTTTCAGCGGTTTCAGATCATCTTTCATTTATTTGCCTTTTATAAAGACACTTGCTTGGCTTTAGATGAAGAAGTTAATTCGTATGTGTTATCTATATTTAAAACTGACGAAACTAAAGAATTATTTGCTTTGTGCAGGCATCTATTTGATGAATGTACATTGGATATAGAATTTATAAAAGAAAGTAATAAAGTAGATACTCCAGATTTTGAAGGAAAGAAGTTTGTCAAGCTTTATGATGGTTTACTGGATTCATTAAATGAATTCTATGATTATCAAGTAGTGCCTTTCAATAAAATTTTAAATGTATATCCTAATGCAAGATCCAAATTTAATGCGGCAAATGAGTATTTGTTAAGCATCTCAAATCAGGTTATTCAGTTATGTTATCGATTTAATCTTTGGGCGGAAGGGCAATTGGTTTTTCTTCAAACATCCTATTCTGCTCATCAGCCTCATGTAGCCTTGCTAATTTCATTCTGTAAGCTTATGATGATTTATGATGCAAGATTTAATCAACTTGTTCAAAAACAAACTTCATTCATCTTTGAGGATGTACTCAAGTTTAAGAAGAAAGAGGGGAGAGCTGATTACGCCTATGTGAATATCGAGCTTGCTAAGAATGTAGACTCTTATTTTTTAGAAAAAGGCACTCAGTTTAAAGCTGGAAAAAATTCATTAGGGAAGCAAATTTATTATGAATCATCGCATGATATTAATTTGAATAAAGGAGTGATTTCTAAAATTAAATCTTCTTACAGATCGAGTTTAGGTGGTGAAATGTTTACCATGTCTGCTTGCAGCGAGGCGAATGATGCACAGTGGCAAGTTAATGGATCATGGCCATTATTTAATGTAAATGGAAGCGCGGAAACTGGACTAGCCTTTCAAAGTAAAGTGATTTCAGAAATTAGTGAAGAAAATATAGAGATAAGTCTTGTTTTTGAATTTTCAGAGAAGCCAAGTCAAATTAAATTGGATTTAAATAATTTTATTCATGTAGAAATCCGCTTCGCTGATCTTTCTGTAGAAAAATTACGTTTGAAGGGTGCGGAGTTTGTTGCGAATAAAATTATTTTACATGCTAATTTTCTTCATGCAAATAAAAAAGCAATACATAAGGAAGTAAATGTATTTGTAAAGTTTGTTTCACCAGATAAACATTTTAAGAACCTAGAGTGGATCGAATTATTTAATTTTTTTAATCAGACCCCACTTAATTATTTAGGTGTTGAGTTGAAAACCTATAAATTTAACCCAGATAAAATAATTACCCAGGTAAGCAATGCGGCTATTGATAAACCTTTTCTTGCATTTGGCGCGCAGTCGTTTTCAGGATCTTCGTTTGAGGTTCGACAACCTTTATTGGAATACACTGCTGATTTGACAATACTCTTACATTGGGTTGAGAAGTTGAAATCACCATTAAATTTAAGATTGAATGATAAAAAATTGGATGAGTTTAGCAAAGGAGAGATTATTTCAACGGTTTCAGGCTTTATACTAGATGAAGAAAATAGCCTAACATTTACCTTAAATAATGATGCTACACATGAAATTGAAACGACTATAAATGATGGAACAACATCCAAAGTTGTAAGAACGCCAATACCTTATCCTATTCAAATAAAGCGAATAGAGTTTGTGGCTACTATTCGTGAAGCCATACTTTTTGAAGATAATTTCAACTCACGGAGTCAGAATATGTCAGATAAGATTGAAGGTCAGAAACAGAAAGATAATTCAAGATCCAAAAAACATGGAAACATAATTTGGAGTTTATTTCCTTTGGGTTATCTAAGGATTAAAGAACAAAATAATTTTAAATTACTTCCTTATTATCATCATAATTTTTCATCTTACCAAGCAGATCTATATATTGGATTAGCAAATATTGTGCCAGGTCAAACTATTAGTTTTTTATTTTCATTTGATGAAGGCACTGCTGTTCAAGCTGAAAAAGAGGCTAAAATTGAATGGTTTTATGTTCGCAACAATAATTTAATTCAAATTAAGGATTATTCAATTGAAGATACTACCAATCATTTTATAAGGACAGGTATAGTACGATTTTCATTACCAAACGATGCGAGTTCAACGAATCATATTTTAGGTGAAGAAGAATTGTACTATGTAGTTGCTAGATGTAAAGAATTTTCCTCAAGTCTTCCCAGAGTTAAATTCGTAAAATTAAATGCGATTTCACTTTCTCGTAACTTAAGTGGTGAGAATAAAGAAACTGTACTTTCAGCTCCGCCTTCTTTTATTGAGCAGGTTTATCCTAAAGTGGCAAATATAAAATCAGTTAATCAGGAGCTTCCAACATTGGATGGTTTGAATGTTGAGTCCACTGATAAAATGTTTTGGAGAGCTAGTATGAGAATTCGCCATAAATTTAGGAGTATTCAGCAATGGGATGCAGAGCATTTGGTACTTGAAAAGTTCCCTGAAATTTTTCAAATTAAATGTTTTAATCACGCCATAATAGATTTAAGCACAGGAGAATTATTTGCTAAAGCTGGAAATACTTTGCTTCTAGTGATACCTTATCAAAAATTAAATATGGCTGCTCCAAATTTTCAACCTTCTCTTTCCTTATCTGTTCTAAGAAATATTCGTTCGTTTTTACAAAATCAAACTAGCGCATTTAATCTGATTTCTGTAATGAATGTAAAATGGGATGTATGTGAAATTAGTGCAGTGGTCATGCTCAATCCTGATTGTCTAGATATAGGTTTTTATCAAGAAAAACTTCAAATGGATATTCAATATTTTTTTGCACCATGGGCATTTGATACTAATAAGCAGTTGAAGTTTGCGTCTCAAGTAATTTATCTTGCTTCGATAGTAGATTATATTGATGAATTGTCCTATGTACATCATATTAGAGATTTAAAGGTTAGTAAAAATGGGGTGCCTCAAAGCCAATCAATTTCATTGACCTCTGAAGTTCATTTATTCACAAGTGCAGCTATGCATCCAATTAAAGCCGAACTTTATGTTGATTAATCAAGAAAATATAGATGAAATATTGTTGTCGGGCCAAACCGAAGATTTTAATTATATACGAGAGAAGGCATTAGAGTACATTAGGCAACTCTCTGCTGAAACTTGGACTGATCATAATTTGCATGATCCAGGAATTACCATTCTAGAAGCTATTGCGTATGCCTTAACTGATATAGGATTTAGAATGAATTTGAAAATGCCAGATTTGATGACAGATCAACAAGGCAATTTTATCAATAACGCGTTTTATTTACCTGATCAAATATTTCCAACAAGAGCTGTCACCTTAAATGATTTTAGAAAATTAATTATTGACATCCCTTCTGTTAGAAATGCATGGTTTAAACCTATTACAAAAAAAGTTGAAGAGATTGAGCTAGACTATGAACCTTTATTTGTTGATCATAGAAGGGGAGTCTTATTGACTAGAG
>JAGNOY010000345.1 GCA_017989935.1 Chitinophagaceae bacterium | reverse complement strand
AAACATAATTGAACGTATGAAAAAATCACTCCTCTTTTTACTTGGGCTCTGCCTATTCACTATATTGTCTATAATTTATCAAAGCTGTAAGCCCATTCGTCAATGCTTTATTCTGCAAGGCCTCAGTATTTATCCTACAATGAATAAAGGTAATACCCAGCTAAAGAGTGGTGATACTGTAGACTGGGATCAACTCCTGGTGAATATTGACATGCAAGGCCAATTATTTACTTGTAAAAACGAGCAATGTTTTTCACTCGTAAATACTGCCTATGCCACCAAACTTTCTGTACAAGAAATTTATCACGACACCATAAAAAGTATTCATATTGAAAGCAATCAAGCTTATGATGTCGCTCATCCAGCAGGCACTTCCTTGAATGATATTTTTAATGTGCCGGCAGACATACCCAAAGATTTAATTTTTGGAAGAAGATTTAATTATCACGCTATCAAATCGCCAGATTCAACAAGGTTTCATGAATTGACAGTCAAGGTCGAGATAGCAGGTTCTATTCCTTATGAAAGAACACTTCCATCAATTAAAATTATGAAATAACATGAGAGTATTTACTATCCTATGTTTAATTTGTTTTGTGTCTTTACAATTGGTTGCTCAAAGAACAAGATTAAATGCCGAACAAATAGAAAAACATAAGCTTGCAAGAAGAACTGCAAGGATGAATGATTCTATCTTGAAATCTCAAGCTAAATGGATTCCAAGAAAGGGCATCTTTAAATTTCAATTAGCCTCGGGTTATGCCAACATGAAACAACAAGCATCTTCCATAGTTTTTCAATCAAATACAGGTTTGGGCGTTGATATAATGATGGGATTTAAAATGGGTAAACATATCTCTTTGGGGCCAGGTTTAAATGTCATCAATTATGCAATAGATAATAATTCACTCATGAATAGTTTTGATGAGCTGTATAATCAAACAGGTTATTACACGAATATAACTTCCTACAAGAAATCCTCTTTGACTAAAAGCGCCTTTTATTTGTATGCATCTTATTGGCAATATAAGCGAAAAAGTGTGTTGGAGCTTTATGGTAAATTAGCCCTAGCAAACGTGCAATACCCTATTGATGTAATCGTGTTCAGAAGAAAAGATAGTACGCATTACAGCGAGTATTTTTCTTTTAATCAAAAGAATAATTTTCCAGGCGTTATGCCTTCGGCAGGATTAAGTTATTCATGGCGGCTCACAAGATGGCTCTATGCTATTTGTGCTGGCGAGTATGGATATTATTTCACCGATAATAATTTCATCACCATGTCTATGCATAATTCGGACGGTAATTTTTACAATAAAAACATGGCGATACCCACGCCTAAACATTTTATTCAATTCAATGTAGGGTTCGTATTGCGCCCAAATAATCGCATTTTTCCACATGAAAAATATTATGAGGAGAAAGACTACAAACAAATTCACGATAGAAACAATTAAAGTTTCCTAGACAAAGATATTCAGCAACCCATAATTACTTCATCGAACAATTTTACACGAATAAAAACTTGGGCGGCATACACGCTTTCCGTTACAAGTCCGCCCCACGCCGAAGCCAAGCGTGGGTACGTGCTTTTCACTGCAATCGTTGCCGCAATACAAACGAAGTTTACATTTATTGCGCTGTTTTACAATCTAAACCAATGACCGAATGGCTTCGCATTTCATAGTCAATTATATTTCCAACCGAATGATTATGTTCTTCGTCTTTGAAACTATCCAAGAGTGAATAGTGCACTCTTCAAATTCAAAGTACAATTTAAATCATGTAACATGAAACAACTTTTCTTGTGTATTTTAGTGTGTATCTCATTCAAATCATTTTCTCAAGTAGCAAACTTTTCTGTTTACCATAATGGAGAACTAAACAAAATAGAAAATGTTAGCTCAGGAGGTTATATCACAACAGGTAAGGATAGTCTTCAAGGTCAACAATGTGTTCGTTGGGGAGCAGGTTTTAATCAAATTTGGTCTTTCAAATTACCTGATAATGGCTTTATTCCTACTTCTTGTTTGGTGATAGAAGCCAATGATGGAAATTTTTACTTGTCTGCCTATAGTTCAATAAACAATGGCTCCTTGACAGTCTTCAAATTAAGTAGTAGCGGTGTTTTACTTTGGCAAAAAACCTATACTGGCTCTTCTGTCAATTTTGGATTATATGCACCAACCATTAGTAAAGGTGCAGGCAATGATAAAGGATTTATATTTGGAACCGGCAGTTGCTCTTTAAGCAATGCTATCATCAAATGCGATGAAAATGGAAATATTGTTTGGCAAAAAAGTTACAACACGCCTTTATCTACAGGGGTTACAACATGTTCGAGTATTTTAACTGACGGTAATCAGTATATAGTTTCCTCGAGTTATAATTTAAAATCATTTCTTACTTTTAAGCTAGATTCGTTAGGCAATGTACTTACGCATACAGCCTATAAATACAATGAAGCTGCTCAAATTTTCCCATTAAAACTGATCAAGCTCCAAGAAACTAGCGGCTATGCATTAATTGCCCGATGCAATAACTCAAACAACCAAATTCAATATTTAGTTTTCTTCAATAGCTCACTCAACATCACCTCCTTTAATGAATTAACTGTTCCTTATCAAGAATTTACCTTGTTTGATATTTGTGCGGTTGAAAAAGGAAGTGTAGTCATTAATGGAATCATTTTTGACAGTAACAAAAGCTATGCCCCCATCATCAAAGTATCAAGTCAAGGTAATTTAATATGGTATAAAACAGCCCACACAGCCAATGAAAATAATTTATTTTATCCTTACTTTGAGTATCATGGCTTAGCAACTAAAAACAATATGATATTAAGTGTAGGCAGATCGATGACTGAAGGTTCGGTTGTGTCTATGCTAGATACTGCAGGCCAAGGCATTTGCGAAGAAAGACCTTTGACTCTTGCCAATGTGCATAGAACACTCGTACAAGAATTTAGTAGTTTAAGCGGATACGCAAGCACAGCGCTTGTAAACACAGCCAATTATGCTTGTACTTATCAAGTACCTTTTACAAAGACTTTGATTTGTGGCACCCTGCCGAATACGATAGGTGAGTAC
>JAGNOY010000036.1 GCA_017989935.1 Chitinophagaceae bacterium | reverse complement strand
ATATAAATGATTCAAACACGGAATCTGCAGAATTGAAAAGTAATCTACTCCAAGGTGCTACTTATGTTGAGCCTGATAGTGCTGGCAGATTACAAGTGTCTAAAAGAATGTTGGATTATGCCAATATTTCTAAAGATTTGATTTTTTGGGCAAAATTAACCCATCAAGAAATTTGGGATACCGAACTCTATGATCAGCAATTTGTGTTGCCAAAAGCCGAATTGAATTCATTGAATGATAAAATACTTGGAACACATCATTTGAAAACTCCTAAGGAGAAGCCAAATGAGTAATTCGCAAGTTTACCATACTTCAGTTCTTTTACATGAATGTGTCGAACAACTCAATATCATTCCAGAGGGTATTTATTTAGATGCCACTTTTGGAGGTGGTGGGCATAGCAGAGAGATCTTAAAAAAGCTTGGACCAAAAGGCAAGCTGATGGTATTTGATCAAGATGAAGATGCGAGGCAAAATTTACCTGATGATGATAGAATTATTTTTATTCAGGAAAATTTTAGATATGCTGCAAGATTTGTTCGCTTATACAAACTGCCTACATTGAATGGGGTACTTGCAGATCTTGGAGTGAGTTCTTTTCAATTTGATACGGCCGAGCGAGGGTTCTCAACAAGATTTGATGCTGTATTGGATATGCGCATGGATCAACGAACTAACTTTTCGGCTTTGGATGTATTGAATAAATATGCTGAGCATAAATTGATTAGAATTTTTGAAGAGTATGGTGAAGTAACGAATGCAAAGGCATTGGCAAAAAGAGTTGTAGAGGTAAGAGGAGCCATGAAGTTGAATACAGTGAATGAGTTGAAGCAGGCGATTCAAGGGTTGATTTACGGAAATCCAAACAAGTATTTGGCACAAGTGTTTCAGGCCTTACGAATTGAAGTGAATGATGAGCTTGGTGCGTTGAAGGATTTTTTGGAGAGTATTACTGCTTCATTAAGTGCAGATGGAAGATTGTGTTTAATCACTTTTCATTCTCTTGAAGATAGAATCGTGAAACAATGGATGAAGAGTGGCAAGTTTGAGGAGACATCATTAGATTTTGTACTGCCTAGTAAGCCAAGTTTATTAAAAGTATTACATAAGAAGCCGATTTTGCCCAGTGAAGATGAACTGAAACAAAATCCTAGATCAAGGAGTGCTAAATTAAGAGTTGGAGTCAAAAAATAAATTAATTCATAGAAGTCTATAAAATAAAATGAGCAAAGAAAATAAATCATTATTGTCAAACATCCCAGATTGGAAGCAGGTGCTGCATACTGTTGGGAACAAAGGCATCGTGAAAAATATTCCTTTCATTTTTTATTGTACTTTTTTAGGCATTATTTATATCACCTTAAATCATTTTGCAGAAAATACCATCAGGCAAATTAATGAAACAGCTCGCCAATTGAAAGAAGCAAGATGGAAATATATCGATGAAAAAACTCAAATCATGAGGTTGACAAAAGAAAGTGAATTAGCCATAGGGGCTGCTGCATTAGGGCTTGAAAAAACAAAAGTTCCTCCGCATAAAATCCAAGTAGTTTTAGCAAGCAATGAAAATAAGTAAAGACATACGATTCCGTGTATACATCACCTTTTTAGGGATGTGCCTTTTTGGAGGCATGATTCTTTATAAAGGAGCGCGTATTCAACTCAAAGAAGGCAAGGAGCTCATTGCCCAAGCTGATAGTATGCATACAAAAATTGATGTAATACAACCTGAAAGGGGAAATATATACTCAGAGGATGGGAGGCTTTTATCTTCATCAATTCCTGAATTTGATTTGCGTATTGATTTGATGGCCATAAAGCCTGATACTTTTTCTAAATATCTAGAACCCTTGGCTAAAAAGTTAGCTAATATTTTACAAGATCATACGTGGACTGAGTATAAAGAAATTTTAGCAAATGAGCATAAAAACGAAAGCCGATATTTTCTTCTAAAGAAAAAGGCTTCATATGCTCAGTATTTGGAAATTAAAAAATTACAACCATTTTGTAAAGGTGCAAATAAGGGTGGTTTAATTACAGAGTCTCATACTAAACGTATCAATCCATTTGGATTATTAGCAAATCGTGTGATTGGGCTTTGGCGAAAGAATGCGCAAAACGTAGGTATCGAGGCCAAGTATGATGAATATTTAAGAGGAAGCCAAGGGCAACGAATTGTAAGAAGAATCGCGGGTGGAACATGGATGCCAATTGATGGTTCGGAAATTGATCCGGAAAATGGGAAAGATGTTATGACAACCATTGATGTGAATATTCAAGATGTGGCCGAAAATGCTTTATTAAGTCAATTACAAAAGGAAGATGCCACATTTGGTACCTGTATAGTGATGGAAGTGAAAACAGGTAAAATAAAAGCTATGGCAAATTTAGGTCGCCAATCTGATGGAAAGTATTATGAAGATTTTAATTATGCCTTGAAGCGAATCGAGCCAGGATCTACTTTTAAACTTGTTTCTCTGATTTCACTTATGAGAGATAACATGATTAAGATCACTGATCATATAAATTGCAATGGAGGCTCTACTAAGTTTGGCCCATATACCATTCGCGATAGCCATGCAGGGTTGTGGGATTTAACCATCAAAGATGCTTTTGCACATTCATCTAATGTGGCATTTGCAAAACTAATTCATGAGCATTATAAAGATAAGATTGGTAGCTATTGGTCTAATCTGCATGCCTTAGGTCTTGATCAGCTTACAGGTTTGAATTTGAGTGGAGAAGTGAAGCCAAGTTTTTTAAAAGATTCTGTAACTAAAGGAAGATACTCACTTGCATATATGGGTATGGGTTATCAAGTAATGATAACTCCATTACATACTTGTATGGTTTATAATTCTATTGCCAATAAAGGTAAAATGATGAAACCCTATTTGATCAATAGTATCAGAGAGTATGGCAAAGAGGTGATTAATTTTGAACCAGTAGTTGTGAATGATCATATATTAGATTCTGCTCATATCGATCAGCTAAAAGAAACCATGAATGCGGTAGTTGAAAGCGGTACAGGTAAGGCTTTAAAAAATGGTTATTATACAATTTGTGGTAAAACTGGTACTGCACAAGTAGCTGATAAAGGTATTCGTTACACTGATAGAGTTTATCATGGTTCTTTTGTCGGATTTTTTCCAAAAGATGATCCTCAGTACACTATTTGTGTTGTTTTAAGAACAAAAAAAGGATCGAATAATTATTATGGAGGTCAAATTGCCTTACCCGTTTTTAAAGAAGTAGCTAACAGACTATTTGCTATCAATATGCATCATGTAGGTTCAGTAGCGGCAAAAGAAAAAATTAACTCACCTATTTCCTTTAAGGGCATGAATACAGAAGAGTATAATGTAATGGTGTCAAAATTAAAAATATTTAAGGAGATGAAAGGAGCACCATCTTGGTTAAGCAATATTCAAACAGATAGCTTGGGAGGGTTAACCTATGCTGTATTGCCAGAATATAAGAATCAAGTGCCAGACGTGAATGGAATGGGTTTAAGAGACGCCTTGTATGTATTAGAAAGAGCTGGATTGAGGGTAATTCCAGTTGGAAGAGGAAAGGTAACCATGCAATCATTGCATGCGGGCAGCACTTATCAAAAAGGACAAAAAATCACCATACAATTAAGCTAATTGAAATTATTAAACGACATATTATCATCTATCAAACCTGAATCAATTTTAGGAGACCAACATAAACCAGTGGTAAGTATTTGTATTGATTCTAGATTAGTGCAAAAGGGAAGTATGTTTGTTGCATTAGTTGGCACCTTACATGATGGACATCAATATATCAATGAGGTAATTGCCAAAGGGGCGCATATTATTGTTTGTCAACAAATGCCCTTGGAGATTTTAAATGAGGTAACTTATATACTTGTAAAAGATACAGCTCATGCTGCAGGTAATTTATGTGCTGCCTTTTTTGATCACCCTTCTTCAAAATTGAAAGTTGTTGGGGTTACTGGCACCAATGGTAAAACAACTTGTGCAACTTTAATGTTTCAGTTATTTTCTCAATTAGGTTTTACTTGTGGCTTACTGTCTACAGTTCAGAATCAAATTGGACAAGAAATCTTAACATCCACACATACAACGCCAGATGCTGTTCAACTACAACAATTAATGTCATTAATGGTTGAACGTGGATGTGAATATATTTTCATGGAAGTTAGTTCACATGCAATACATCAACAACGTATAGCTGGTGTAGATTTTGCAGTTGCTTGCTTTACAAATATTACACATGATCATCTTGATTATCATCATTCTTTTGATGAGTATATCCGTGTGAAAAAATTATTTTTTGATGAATTACCTAAAGAAGCTATTGCTTTAGTAAACATAGATGATAAGCGTGGTTTGATCATGCAACAAAATACACAAGCTTTGAAGAAGACTTATAGTTTGTTGTCTATCGCAGATTATAAAGGTAAAATTATTGAGAATAATTTGTCTGGTTTGTTCATGCAATTCAATCAACATGAAGTGTATTGCAGAATGATTGGTGAGTTTAATGCTTATAATTTACTATGTGTATATGGCGTGGCTTGTGAACTTGGTCAAGATAAAGAAATAGTGTTGCAAATATTAAGCACCTTACAAGGGGCAGAAGGTCGATTTGACTGTTTACAATCTGAGAAGGAACATATACTTGGGATTGTAGATTATGCACATACACCTGATGCCTTGTTGAATGTATTGGCCACAATTAATAAATTAAGGAAAGGAAATGAAACTGTATTCACCATAGTTGGTTGTGGTGGGGATAGAGATAAGGCCAAAAGACCTATTATGGCTTTGGTTGCATGTGAACATAGCAATCGTGTAATATTTACTTCAGATAATCCAAGAAGTGAAAACCCATCAACTATTCTTGCAGAAATGGAAGCAGGTGTACCTGTTCATCAACGAAAAAAGTATGTGTGTATTGCAGATCGAAAAGAAGCCATCAAAACAGCTTGTAGCATTAGTGAAGAAGGAGATATTATTTTGATTGCAGGTAAAGGCCATGAAAAATATCAAGAAACGAATGGAATTAAAACTCCGTTTGATGATAAACAAATTTTAAAAGACATGTTTGACATATTTCAAAAATAAAATCAATGCTATATTACTTATTCACATATCTGAAAGAACATTTTAATATGCCTGGCGTTGGTGTGTTTTATTTTATTTCATTTAGAGCGGCCATGGCCATCATTTTGTCTCTGTTTATTTCATTGGTGTATGGTAAAAGAATTATTCGATTTTTGCATGGAAAGCAAATCGGTGAAACGGTTCGTGATTTAGGATTGGCAGGTGAAAAGCAAAAGAGTGGCACACCAACCATGGGTGGTTTAATTATTATTGCAGCCATTTTAATACCCACCTTATTATTTGCAAGAATTACCAATGTTTATATATTATTAATGATTATTTCTACTATTTGGCTTGGTCTGATTGGTTTCCTTGATGACTACATTAAAGTTTTTAAAAAGAACAAAGAAGGCTTGGCTGGTCGATTTAAAATATTAGGTCAAATTGGATTAGGCATCATTGTAGGTTTAACCATGTACTATAATGATAATGTGTACATTATTCGTGAAACTACAGGTGGCTTACCTGCTAAGTATAGTCAAAATGATAAAGTGATCAAAGAAGGAATAGTAAAAATAGATGAGAAGGGAGTAACAAGAACTTATGCACGCGTAAAAAGTGCCGTCACCACAATTCCATTTTCGAAGGATCATGAATTGAGTTATTCAAAAATGGCTTCGTTTTTTGGCGAAGGTGCTATCAATATATTAAGTCCAATCATTTATATTTTGTTTGTCATTTTTATCATTACAGCCGTTTCAAATGGTGCAAATATTACAGATGGTTTAGATGGATTAGCCACAGGTACAAGTGCAATCATTGGTGTATGTTTAGCGTTGTTTGCTTATGTCTCTGGCCACTTCAATTTCGCCCGATATCTGAATATAATGCCTATTCCTAACCTAGATGAATTATCTATTTTTATAGGCGCATTTGTAGGCGCATGCATAGGGTTTTTATGGTACAATAGCTTCCCGGCGCAAGTGTTTATGGGCGATACAGGGAGCTTGGCGCTTGGAGGTATTATTGCTTCCTTAGCAATTATTATTCGTAAAGAATTACTGATTCCGATTATTTGTGGCGTGTTTGTGATTGAAAATTTAAGTGTAATGATTCAAGTCGGTTATTTTAAATGGACTAAGCGAAAATATGGGGAAGGGCGAAGAATATTTTTGATGTCTCCATTGCATCACCATTACCAAAAACTTGGATATCATGAAAGTAAAATTGCCATACGTTTTTGGATAATTGGTATTGTATTAGCCGTATTAAGTATAGTAACCTTGAAATTACAATAATATAAATGATGAACTACGATTTAGTAATATTAGGAAGTGGCGAAAGTGGAACCGGAGCGGCTATATTGGCTAAGCTGAATGGACTTTCTGTATTCGTTAGCGACCAAGGCATGATAGCTGATAAGTATAAGATAGAATTGAACGAACATCAAATTCAATATGAAGAAGGAAAGCATGATATAGAATTAATATTAAAGGCAAAAGAAATTGTAAAAAGTCCAGGAATTCCAGAAAAAGCTGATGTGGTTAAACTAATCAGAGAGAATAATATTCCGCTGATGAGCGAAATAGAATTTGCATTTAGATATAAAGGTGATAGTAAAATATTATGTATTACTGGAAGCAACGGTAAAACAACAACTACAAGTCTTGCCTACGAGATGTTTAAACATGCAGGCTATGATGTATCTGTAGTTGGAAATATTGGAAATTCTTTTGCTCGTCAAATTGCATTGCAACCAACTCATTGGTATGTAATGGAAATAAGTAGTTTTCAATTAGATGATATACTCACATTTCGCCCTGATATTGGGGTTATCACAAATATTACACCCGATCATCTTGATAGATACAACTATGATTTTGATTTATACACAAGCGCAAAATTTAATATAACAAAATTTCAAACTGAACATGATACCTTGATTTTATGTAAAGATGATCAAGTGTCTATGAATTATTTAATGCAACATCCAACCCACTCAAAAATTTTATTTTTTACCATGAATGAACAACTACAAACTGATGGAGCCTATGTGAGTCAAAACGAGCTATTCATGAAGGTAAACGGCGAACCTTTTTCGATATCCATCGATGATCTATCCTTAAAGGGCAAGCACAATCAGTATAATTCTATGGCAGCAGGAATTTCAGCAAGAGTAGCTGAAATCAGAGTAAACTCCATCAAAGAATGTTTAAAATCTTTTACTGCCATTGAACATCGAATGGAGATGATTGCTAGCATACGTGGGGTAGAATTTATTAATGATAGTAAAGCCACCAACTTGAATAGTGTATGGTATGCTTTAGAAAGTATGAAGAAACCAACTGTGCTTATTTTAGGTGGAGTTGATAAAGGAAATAATTATCAAGAGATAATAGATCTTGTAAAGGAAAAAGTAAAAGCTATTGTTTGTTTAGGATTAGATAATGAAGCCATACATAAAGCATTTGATGGCGTGGTAGAGGTGATGGACACAATCACTACCGAAGATGCTGTTCAAGCTGCGTATTCATTTGCTGTACCAGGAGATTGTGTACTGCTCTCTCCAGCTTGTGCAAGTTTTGATTTATTTAAAAACTATGAAGATAGAGGTGAACAATTTAAACAAGCGGTATTGTCACTTTAATTCTACCACGAATTTTAACAAATAAAAGATGCAAACACCACAATTTAATCAAATTCTACATAAAACAAAGGGCGACAGAATTATCTGGGGTGTGGTGATTGTATTGTCATTAATTAGTTTGATGGCAGTTTATAGTTCAACAGGGTCATTAGCATATCGATTAAATAAAGGGCACACTGAAGTTTATTTAATTAAACAATTCGGTGTATTGCTTGCCGGCTTAGCTATTATTTATGCTGCACATAGGGTAAACTATACAATCTATTCAAATATTGCTGTGTTATTGTTCGCCATCAGTATTCCATTATTATTGTATACTTTATTTTTTGGTACAACTTTAAACGAAGGTTCAAGATGGATAAGATTGCCTTTGGTTGGATTAACTTTTCAAACCTCAGATTTGGCTAAACTTGGATTGTTTATGTTTCTGGCGCGCCAACTTTCGCGCATGCAAAAAGATTTAACTAATTTCAAGAAAGTAGCCTTGCAAATATTTTTACCTGTGATTGTAATTTGTGGCTTGATTGCCATGGCAAATTTGTCAACGGCCTTAATGATTGCCATGTCCTGCGGAGTGTTGTTTTTTATCGGTCGAATTCAAATTTCGCATTTACTTATTTTAGCAACGTCTGCTATATTATTATTCGGAATCCTGTTTACTGTGTCAAAGCTTACTGGCTTTGGTAGAGCTGCCACTTGGGAAAAAAGAATTCAAAATTTCAAGTCAAGTGATAAAAAAGACGTGCCATTTCAAGTTCAACAAGGTAAGATAGCAATAGCCAAAGGAAGTTGGTTTGGTGTAGGGCCTGGGAATAGTTCACAAAGAAATTTTCTTCCACATCCTTACTCTGATTTTATTTTTTCAATTATTATTGAAGAATATGGTTTGATACCTGGAGGCTTAGGTCTTATCTTTTTATATCTGCTTTTTTTATGGCGTAGTATCATTATTTTCAGAAGATGTCCTTTTGCTTTTGGCGCCTTCTTGGCTGTAGGGTTAAGCTTTACTTTGGTGTTTCAAGCATTTTTAAATATGGCTGTAAATGTGAATCTAGTTCCAGTAACCGGATTAACCTTGCCCTTGGTGAGCATGGGTGGATCATCAATATGGTTTACTTGTTTAGCAATCGGAATAATATTAAGTGTAAGCAGATTTGTTGAGGAAGCCGAAGGAGATCAAGTAGGAGATGGATTAATAAATGAAACAGAAGAAAACTAGAATTTTAAAAGTGAATAAAGTAAAACTCATAGTTGCAGGTGGTGGTACAGGAGGGCATATCTTTCCTGCGGTGGCTATTGCAAATGCTGTAAGGAAAGCAAGTCCAGATACAGAAGTTTTATTCGTTGGTGCTAAAGGAAAAATGGAGATGGAAAAAGTGCCTAAAGAAGGGTATAGAATCATTGGGTTAGATATTGCAGGTTTCGATCGTAATTCGATGTTGAAAAATCTGAGCCTGCCATTTAAACTAATTAAAAGTTTTATTCAGGCAGGAAAAATACTGAAGGAATTCAAACCGAGTGTTGTTGTTGGGGTAGGAGGCTATGCAAGTTTTCCAGTATTGTATATGGCGCAAAGAAAAGGGATACCAACTTTAATTCAAGAGCAAAATTCACATGCAGGAAAAAGCAATCAACAGCTTGGCAAAAAAGCCAAGGCAATTTGTGTGGCTTATGAGGGTATGGATAAATTTTTCCCTAAGGATAAAATAATCTTAACAGGTAATCCAATTAGAGCTTCTATTTCAACAAATGAAATAAGTAAAGAAAAAGGAATTGAAAAATTTGGTTTGAATAGCACCAAGAAAATTGTTTTTGCTTTTGGTGGAAGTTTAGGTGCTAAAAGCATCAACGAAACTTTAGCAGATCAGTTTAAAGAGGTTATTGCTTCGGATGCTCAGTTACTTTGGCAAACCGGAACTTCCTTTTTTGAGAAAGCTAAAGAAGCTGTAAAAGGGTACGAAAGTCAAGTGAAAGTATTTGAATTTATTCAAGAAATGGATTATGCCTATGCAGCTGCTGATGTAATAATTTCAAGAGCCGGAGCTTCATCAATTTCTGAATTGTGTATAGTTGGCAAACCTGTTGTTTTTGTGCCCTTCCCATATGCAAGTGAAGATCATCAAACTTCAAATGCTATGGCGTTGGTGAAAATTAATGCAGCACTGATGGTAAAGGATCATGAAACAAAATCAGATTTATTAGCAAAAGTAAAATCATTGCTTTATGACACCACACAACAAGAGTTAATCAAAAAAAATATTTCCACCTTGGCTATTCAACATGCAGATGAGAACATAGCAAGTAAAATCATAGAAATGTGTAATTAAAATGAATATTAGTCAAATCAATAGCGTTTATTTTGTTGGCATCGGCGGAATCGGGATGAGCGCCCTCGCACGCTTTTTTTTAGAACGTAAAGTACAAGTATGTGGTTACGACAAAACCAATACGCCACTTACAACCCAATTGATGAAGGAAGGAATGGAAATTCATTTTACCGATGATATAGCTTTGCTCAACAAAAAGGTCGATCTAGTTATCTATACACCAGCCATCCCTTCAAATCATCTCGAATTAAATTGGTACAAAGAGAATGGATTTAAAGTTGTAAAAAGAAGTGATGTATTGCAATATATATCCGAACAAATGAAGGCGGTATGTGTAGCAGGTACACATGGTAAAACAACTGTGTCAACCATGATTGGTCATTTGTTAAGACATACAGGTTATGGATGTAATGCATTTCTTGGAGGGATATCTTCGAATTATCAAAGTAACTATTGGAGTAGTACCAACGAATGTGCTGTCATTGAAGCGGATGAATATGATAGAAGTTTTCTTAAATTGTTTCCTTCTATCTCAGTAGTCACAGCAATGGATCCAGATCATTTAGATATTTATGGTACAGCCGAAGAAATGGAAAGATGTTATCTCGAATATATTTCACACATTAAGGACACTTTAATCTATCGACATGGATTAAAACATCAAGCCGAATTTAAGGTGCCCAATAAAATGTCATATTCCCTTCAAAATGATATAGCTGATTTTTATGCCTCAGACATTCAAATGAAGCACGGAACCTATACATTTAATTTTAATAAGCATGAAGAATGTTTGGGTAAAATTGAATTGAATATCGGAGGCATGCATAATGTCGAAAATGCTGTGGCGGCTTTAGCTGTTTGCCACATCATGCAAATTGATTTTACCAAAGTACAAGCTGCAATGGCAGATTTTAAAGGTGTAAGAAGAAGATTTGAATATTTAGTGAATACAGAAAATCAAGTATATATCGATGATTATGCGCATCATCCTGAAGAATTAAAAATGTTATTGACAAGTGCAAGGGCTTTGTTTAGACAGAAAAAATTAAGTGTTATTTTTCAACCACATTTATTTAGTAGAACACGCGACTTTGCAGATGGATTTGCAGCAAGCCTCGATCTTGCAGACGAAGTCATTTTGTTAGATATCTATCCAGCTAGAGAGTTGCCCATTGAAGGTGTTACGAGTGAAATGATTCTAAATAAAATGAATATAGAAAATAAACATATCCTAAGTAAAGAAGGAGCACTCGAATGGGTCAAGGCTGCAAAACCAAGTTTGCTTGTCACAGCCGGTGCCGGTGATATTGATCAATTGATTTTGCCTATTCAAGAAATTTTAAA
>JAGNOY010000344.1 GCA_017989935.1 Chitinophagaceae bacterium | reverse complement strand
AAATTACAGATGATACCAGAATGCGTGCTTCACTGCCTAGTATCGAAAAAATATTAAATGATGGAGGCTCTGTAATTTTGATGTCTCATTTAGGCAGACCTAAAGATGGTCCCACAGATAAGTATTCCTTAAAACATGTATTGACTCATTTAATTAAATTATTAAATGGTAGAACAGTCAAGTTTTCGTCAGATTGTATCGGCGATGAGGCCATACAAGATGCTGCTACACTCCAAGCTGGTGAAGTTTTATTATTAGAAAATTTGCGCTTTTATAAAGAAGAAGAAAAAGGAGATATTGAATTCGCGAAGAAGCTTGCAGCTTTAGGAGATGTATATGTCAATGATGCTTTCGGAACCGCTCATAGAGCACACGCCTCAACAGCTGTCATTGCTCAATTCTTTGATAAAGCACACAGAATGTTTGGCTTACTAATGAATGCAGAAGTGGCCAATGCCGAAAAGGTTATGCATGAAGCTGAAAAACCTTTCACGGCCATCTTGGGTGGTGCTAAAGTGAGCGATAAAATTTTAATCATTGAAATGCTGATGGATCGAGCCGATAATATTATCATTGGAGGTGGTATGGCTTATACTTTTTTACGTGCTAAAGGTATGGCAACAGGTTCCTCATTATGTGAAGAAGATCGACTTGATCTTGCAAACGAATTAGTTCAAAAAGCTGCAGCTAAAGGTGTAAACTTATATATTCCAACTGATAGTATCATTGCAAACAAATTTGCCGCAGATGCAGAAACACAATCTGTAAGTAATGATCAAATTCCAGATGGATGGATGGGGCTCGATATCGGTGAAAAATCTATTGCTCAATTCAGTGAAGTCATTAGAAACTCTAAAACCATTTTGTGGAATGGCCCTATGGGCGTATTTGAAATGGAGAAATTTCAGCAAGGTACTAAGTCCGTGGCCCTTGCCATTGCCGAAGCAACGAGCCGTGGTGCATTTTCTTTAATCGGCGGAGGCGATTCTGTAGCAGCGATTAATAAATTCGATTTGTCTAATCAAGTTTCCTACGTAAGCACGGGTGGGGGCGCCTTATTAGAATATTTCGAAGGAAAAGAATTGCCAGGCATCGCTGCCATTCGAGCTTAAGTATATTGTAGTATGATTGAAATTTCTACAGATCAACATAGAATAGACGTAAATTATGTTCATCAATATCTGAGCACCCAAAGTTATTGGGCTCAGGAAATTCCAATTGAATTAGTTCGGAAGTCCATCGAGCATAGTCTTTGCTTCGCTGTATTTAAAGAAAATAAACAAATTGGATTCGCCAGAATGGTCACAGATCAGGCTACGTTTTGTTATTTATGTGATGTATTTATTGATGAACAAGAAAGGGGAAATGGCTATGCAAAATTATTGATGGAGGCTATCATGAAGCATAAAGAACTGCAAGGTTTAAGACGTTATATGTTAGCTACGAAAGATGCACATACACTCTATGAACCATTTGGTTTTAAGGCTTTGCAACAACCCGATCGCATCATGGAAATCAAGGTGACTAATCCTTACGAGTAATTTTTTTTGGGCGGCACACAGGCTTTACATTCCAAGTCCGTTCCCGTATCGGCAGGTAATTCCTTCTTAGAATATGCTGTTGTCAAGCCTCTCGGGATACGGGCTTTCCATTGCAATCCTTGCCGCAATACAAATGAGTATTTTCAAATGAAATTTCGATTTTTTTCGAAAATACTTCAATATTCATGAGGCTACTCCGAACATGCTAGTCCCTGACGACAGTCAGCCTCTCAAACGCCACATGAGGGAATAAATATTTCTTGAGTCTTGATTAGATAGATATTCTTCGATTCCTCAGTTCTTTCTTAGTATGTAAACTCTTCGCCCCTTAGTTTGTGTCCCCATAAACCATCAATCCTTCAAACAATAGTAAGAGTTAATTAACAGGTCATGATTCTCGAGAGTTGCTTCGATTCTCCAGCAATCTAAAATGCTGTTTATTGAGATATAATTTTTTCTCAACTTTTGTTCCAAGGCAAAAGTGGAAAATCAAACGGGAGTCTTTACGCATATTCTTAACAATTTTTATTTGCGTACATGTATTTTTTAATTAACTTTGTTATTCAAAGTACTTTTATGAATACGGAAACCACCTCAGCAGTTCAACAAGAACCATTAATTAAAGACAAATACAATTATATAATCGCCATTATAATCACCTTATGTTCATTTTTATTTTATCAGTATGATCGTACTTGGGTGAATGCTTCCAACTCAGGAGATTTGTTCTTTGTCAATTATTTAATCTTAATTGGATTAGTTGTGTACGCCTCAGCAGTTAAAGGTATCAAAGTTTGGGTCTTACAAAATAAAGTAAAATCAAGATACTCCTTCGCAGGGCCCATTTTAGTTTCTGCACTCATCAGTTGTTTTGCCTTAAACCAACAATTACCAATCTTCTATGAATCTTGCACCTGGCTTTCTGTAGTCCTTATTTTAAGTTCTATTAATTTAATCGCCTTACCTTTCTTGAGCAATATTCCTAAGGTTTTTCAATGGCTTTCTTACATGGTCTCAGGAATTTCTTGTATTCTCTTTCTTTATTTTTCTTGTATGATGATTCCATATTATGTAATTGGTGCCGTAGGCATCATTGCCTTGGGTATCGGAATTCATGCCTTTATTCCAATTATAATATTAATCAAACATGTGTTATTTCTACTTAAACATTATCCCGAAAATAAGAGATTGGTTCAATTAAGCCTGATCACATCCATGTTAGTGCTTATACTTTCCTCAGCCTATGCCATTATTTGGAGCAAACAAGTGAATGAATTGAACGATCAAAAAATGAGGCAAGTTTTGCAAGCACCAAGCATTGTCCCTGAATGGGTAAATGTAGCTCAACAAATGAAAACCAATAATTTGAACAAGCAAATTGTCTTATCAAGCTTGCTTTATATCAGTCCAAGTGATTTTTTTAGAAATAATTTTTTTAGCATGCCTAATAGAAATTTAAATGCTGAAAAATTTCATGATCCTTTAATAATGTATGCATCTTGCTATGCAGAACCACTGAATTATTCAGATGAAGAAAAAATCAAAATACTTGAAAG
>JAGNOY010000342.1 GCA_017989935.1 Chitinophagaceae bacterium | reverse complement strand
ATCTAAAGTCCCGACCTAAGAAAAATGGCGTGAAGAAAATTGGCATGATGGGCGTCAAGAAAGTGTTTCTGTTTGAGCCGAACCAAATATGATTTTGAAGAATTACTAAGTGGCGAGTTAAACACTTTTAGTCCATCTTGTCAATTTTTAGGTATTTTTCTTCAGTCTTGATTTTTTTGTTACTTTTTTTATCAAGAAAAAAAGTAAGGAATCATGAAGTTAATACGCACATGATCCTAAAGTGGAGACTCTATTGAGTGTCAAGCTTTCCTAATTACTAGGCTCTATCAAATCCCACAAATTCCCATACAAATCTGCAAACACCAATACCTTACCCCAAGATTCTATCACAGGTTCACGAACGATTTTTATTTGATGTAAGATTAAATTTTGATGGTCACGATCAAAATCATCCGTATGTAAAAACAAAAACACCCTGCCTCCTGTTTGATTGCCAACAGCGTATTGTTGTGCTTCATTACTAGCCTGAGCTAATAATATTTTACAAGTGCCAGGGCCTTTAGGCGCTATTACGACCCAGCGTTTGGTTTCACTCAGTTTGGTATCTTCGATTAAATCGAAATGTAATTGTTGGGTATAAAATTCAATAGCACGATCGTAATCATCTACGACTAATGCAAATTGGGCAATGTATTGTTGCATAAAAATATTTGCAGCAAATAAACAACAAAAGTCACAGCTAGGGAAAATATAAGTTGGTGTTAAAAGTATGGCTAGCCATCTAGGCTTAACACTAATTTTTAATTTGATGCGTTTAGTTTGTTGAAAATTTTTACACATGAAAAATATCATTTTAAGTTCATTAGTCATTTTGACAATGTCAACAACCGCATTTGCACAAGAACAAACAAAAGGGTTTTATTTAAACCCTAATATTAGCTTAACCGCTCGAGCTACTCAATATCGTCATTATGATCCGATGGCAACACCTTCTTTGGGTATCGGTTATTTATGGGGGAGTAAGAATCGGCATAATGTATCTATTTCAAGTATAGGGGGGGCGTTAGATAAACATAATCAACAACTAAATTTGAGTGCCAGATATAGCTATGATATACTTTTACTCAGACGAAAAAAATTGTCACTATTTGTGTCCCCTTCATTAAACTATAGTTTTAATTATGCCCATTCAGGCACCAATCCTGGTAATCCAACTGATTATAAGAGTTACTATCATAGATTTACAGTAGCAGCGGCGCCTATAATCGAATACAGTGTAGGAAAGCGAATGAACCTCACTTTCTCTACACCCATCATCTTAGGAGAAAATTTCATGAGTAAGACTAAAGCCAAAACTTTCGAAAAAGTGACAACAAATCAACAAACTCAAACTAATTTTCTTCCACGTTTAGAAGCAAATATTGGACTGAGAATTAATTTGTTTAGAGGGAAATAGATTTTTACTGACTATCCGCTAAACCACCTTATAAAGCTAATGAACACAGATTGAATCTTTCAAACACCCTCATGCAGTAAAAAATCTTCATAGAATTGATGGCCTAAAATTCTAGGTAGCTAAAATTTTGAAATCGAAGCTAAACTTTTATCCGCTGTTTGCACACAATCGAATCCTGCCTATAGAGAATTTCGTGATGTGCGAATTTGGAGAATACCAATGTGAATTGGTTGTTAGACCAATTCTTACAGTGGTATATGCCGATTGTATAAAAGTTTAAGCAAATGAAATCTATCAATTACAATTATCACATCGGTATAAAAGTAGCGTAGATGAAATTATTTTTTTAACAAGAATCTTCTTCTGATTGCCATCGGAATGAATTTTTGATCAACTGTTGTATCAAGGTAAAAGTGGAAAAGCAGACGGGTATCTATACAGATAATAATAGATTTTTTCATTAAAAATTTGAGACAGATTTTAATGGGTTTTACTATAGAATAAATTCTCATTCGGGGCGCCGGATTGTGAAAATCCCATGCGACTCACATGGATTGATGTGGATAGACTGGCCGCGCTGCTACAAATTTTATTTCAACTACAAACATGATTGGCGTGTCACACCAAGAAAAATAACATGCCTATTCAATACAAATATCCGACAAGGCAAACAAACTTCCGTTGACGACATTGAAATCAACTTCTGCATCAATGCCATTGACATGCCCCTTGCAATTGTGTTGCCAAATGAGCCAGTCGCGCTTGATACGCGGTGCGTCTAATCTTTCGTAATGAGCCGCCCAAAGTGGATAATCTTGAAAAACTGTGCCTAATCTTTTACTATAAAAATCAACAGAGGTATAGATAATGGGTTTTTTATGGTACTTGCTTTCTAACAAATCAGCACATTCTTTTACTGCCTTTTGAATGTTGGCATTGCTCACGCCATTGCTTTCTTCAATATCAATTACGGGAGGTAGATCACCAGCTTTCAAATTGACTTTACTGATAAAATACTCAGCTTGTAACTTGCCGCTTTTGTTTGGATGAAAATATAAATAGGCCCCACGCATCAAGGGAAAATCATCAATTTCTTTCCAGTTTTTTTTAAAAAAGGGATCCGTCATGTTATTGCCCTCGGTGGCTTTGATGATGGCGAAAGAAATTTTTTGTCCCTTATCAGTCATCGAAGAAACTAGTTCCCAATCAATGTTTTTTTGATAACGCGATACATCAATGCCGTGGGTAGAATAGCCACTAGGAATTTCGATACCGAAGTTCGGATAAAGGATGGGCTGTCGAGAAAAAAAGAATCTTTCAGCGAGGTAAATGCCAGCAAAAACAAAAGAAAAAATAATTAAACCCCAAGTAGTTTTTTGATTCATAGTCGGCTTTCCTTCTTTTCTGCAGAAGAAATAGCAATGCTAGAAAACTATTTGGTGGAAAATAAAATATATTTGACAAATATTCGTTAAAACGCCTGATGCTAACAAGATTCTATATTTTACTGCTGCTTATTTTTTCAGTTCCTTCGAGCGCTCAGGTAATCGGTGGATCTAAGGTGCTGAATTTTTTGAGTTTGTCTCGCAGTCCACATGAAACGGCTTTAGGTGGAAACGCTTTGAGTAATCCTTCTCGTGATGTGATGATGAGTGCTTCCAATCCTGCCTTATTAAGGCCAGAGTTTAATAG
>JAGNOY010000343.1 GCA_017989935.1 Chitinophagaceae bacterium | reverse complement strand
CCCCCATGACCGCTAAAGTTAAGTGCATGACACGCGTAATTTTCTGGCATGCCTTTAATTATGTCATCAAATTGATTTTTAGAGGCTAATGCTCCGTGTAGAAAAAGTATATTCATATATTGATTTTAAGGGAAAACGAATTTGGGTTGTTCTAGTAAATTTATAACAAACACTTCTTAACATATAAAGTTTTGACAAGAATAATTTGGATTCCTACTAGATTTTATTTTAACTTCGCGAAAGTTAGATTAGTCTAACTTTTAATTTAGATGATATGAACTTATTAAATCGGAGTGGAAAATCACTCGAAGAAGTGCATGAAAGCGTTGATACGCTTACAAAAAAGAATCCTTGGCGAAAAGCCTTGTCGTTTTTAGGTCCAGCCTATTTAGTGTCTGTAGGTTATATGGATCCAGGTAATTGGGCTACAGATCTCGAAGGTGGAAGTCGTTATGGCTATGCGTTAATTTGGGTATTAGTGATGAGTAATATCATGGCTATCATCTTACAATCCCTTTGCGCCAGATTAGGCATCGTGTACAAAAAAGATTTAGCCCAAGTCAATCGTGAAACCTATCCACCTGTCATTAATTTCTGTTTGTATATTTTAGCAGAACTTGCCATTGCTGCTACAGACCTAGCCGAAGTAATCGGAATGGCTATTGGACTCAACTTATTGTTTGGTCTTCCAATGATTTGGGGCGTGAGCATCACCATTTTTGATACTTTCCTCTTGTTGTATTTGCAAAAATTAGGCATGCGAAAAATGGAAGCTTTCATCATTGCCTTAATTGCCATCATCTTTGTTTCTTTTGCCATTGAATTATATTTTATCAAGCCTTCATTTATTGATATTCTTGGAGGAGTTAAACCATCCTTGCCAGATGATCATGCCTTATACATAGCCATTGGTATCATTGGTGCAACTGTGATGCCACATAATTTGTATTTACATTCAGCACTCGTACAAACACGAAAAATAGGGGATGATGATGAATCAAAACGCAAGGCTTTAAAATGGAATTTTATTGATAGCGCTGTTGCCCTCAATTTAGCCTTGTTTGTGAATGCAGCTATTTTAATTTTAGCTGCTGCAGTCTTTCATAAAAATGGTATGATGGAAATTGCCAGTATCGAAGATGCACACAAATTACTAGCGCCTTTGGTTGGACAAAATCTAGCGCCCATCTTATTTGCAGTAGCCCTAATCGCTGCAGGACAAAGTAGCACCGTCACAGGAACATTGGCTGGTCAAATTGTAATGGAAGGCTATTTAGATATTCGCATGAACCCTTGGATGCGCCGTATCATCACTCGCTCTGTGGCTGTTATCCCAGCATTTATTACCATTCTCATTGCAGGTGAAAATAAAATGACAGACCTTTTAATTTTAAGTCAAGTTATATTAAGTGTGCAATTGGCCTTTGCAGTTATTCCTTTAATCTATGCAGTAAGCAATAAGCAAAAAATGAAAGCCTTCACCATTAAACCATGGCTGATTGCCCTATCGGTTTTAATTACAGGCATTATTTTATACTTAAATATTAAAATGGTGATGGGTAAAGCATTATCCTTCTTGGCCAGTAATCAAAGTCAATGGATAAATGGTTTAATCATAATTGGATTAATTTGCTTTTTCATGTTGATGTTGGTCACACTCATCTATCCGTTGCTATCAAAAAAACATGTAGATGCTACTTCAGTGATTCATCCCATCAAATCAGGTATACAACAAATTGAAGTGAAGGATTATACAAACATCGCTTTAGCCTTAGATTTTGGCGAATTAGATAATGATATCATTTCTCATGCCTTGAAATTAGCAGGAAAGCAAACACAAATCGTGTTGATTCATGTAGTAGAAAGTGCCACTGCAAAAGTGCTAGGTCAACAAGTTGCAGACCGAGAAAGTTTTCAAGATCAACAACAATTAGATCAATATACTCAAGAACTACATGCATTAGGAAAACAGGCAATTTCGCGACTCGGATACAGAAATCGTATTACAGAAATTGTGCGTATTTGCAATGAAGAGCAGGTTGATTTAATCATCATGGGGGCACATGGACACAAAGGTATTTTTGATTTTATTCACGGGCAAACCATAGAAAGTGTTCGACATAAATTATCGATTCCTGTGCTGATTGTCAATCAAACCTCTTAATTTCGAACGATTTTATTTTATGCGAAAAATTACTTCCTTTATAATTTTAAGTTTGTGGTGCAATTTCTTTTTAACCATGCAAAGTCAAGCCCAAGATGAATTGCCGCCTATTCAATTAGACAGGCCCGACTTAACAGAATCTCCTTATGTAACTCCTCATAAATTTCTTCAATTTGAAAATGGTTTATTGTGGTCGCATGAAAATGTCAACACCGATAGTTATACTTTACCTACCATCTTAGCCAAGTATGGAATTTCAAATCGATCTGAACTAAGATTGATTGTGAATTATCAACTTGATAAAACTCGGAGTAATTCTATGTCAGGCGTACCGCCCATTTGGGTTGGATTTAAATCTAATTTAGTTACCGCTAAAGGTTTAATTCCGCAGTTGTCATTCATAGGTCATTTAGCCATTCCCAATTTTGCAAGTGATTCTTACAGAGCAAAATTTATAGCGCCAAAATTTAGGTTTGTGATGCAACATAACATAAGTGAGAAGCTTTCGTTTAGCTATAATTTGGGTATGGAGTGGGACGGATTTACCGCAGATCCTTTTAATATTTATACAACCACTTTTGGTTATTCAATCAATGATCGTTTAGGTTGTTTTATAGAAATGTTCGGCGATGGTCAGTTCAATCAGCCATTTCAACACAATGTAGATGGAGGCTTTACTTTTTTGGTAAATCGAAATGCGATGTTTGATATTTCATCGGGCATAGCTTTGCAACAAAATCCACGATCATTCTTTCTTTCTTGCGGCTATTCCTTCAGGGTAAATACGCATCATGAACCATCGGTGATATTTGTCAAGTAAGCATTTTGTAAAATTAATTTTTTTTCTTGGGCGGCATGCAGGCTATTCGTTTCAAGTCCTCCCACGCCAGGGCGCGTGGTGCGGGCTTTCCACTACTATCCTTGCCGCAATACATGAAACTTAAA
>JAGNOY010000341.1 GCA_017989935.1 Chitinophagaceae bacterium | reverse complement strand
ATCCAAACACTTATATAGGTTTTAACTACGTTTATTAAATTGATTGAAATATATTTCATCAATTCGTCCTAGAAAATTACTAATTATATATCTTGTTCGATCAAACTATAATTTATGAAAAAAATACTATTGTTTCTATGCCTGTTAATTTCCTATGTGGCACAAGCACAAAAACTCTATATTAAAACTTTTGGCAAGCCACAAGACAAAGCCATCATTTATTTACATGGTGGACCGGGTTATAATTGTGTCAATTTTGAAGCCACTGCTGCACAACAATTATCAAACCAAGGTTTTTTTGTAATTGTCTATGATCGAAGAGGCGAAGGGCGATCAGAAGATAAAAATGCCCTTTTTACTTTTCAGCAAACCTTCGATGATTTGAATCACATCTACGATACTTACCATATCAAACAAAGTGTATTAATCGGCCATAGTTTTGGAGGAATTGTAGCGACCCTTTTTGCAGAAAATCATCCTGAGAAAATCCGGGCGATACTATTAGCTGGAGCTCCAGTATCCTTGCAAGAATCCTTTAAACATATTATTACAACTTGTAAAACTATTTATGCTGATAAAAAAGATAGTAACAATTTAAAGTATATCAGTATGCTTGAAACAATGGACACGACTAGCCTCATGTATAGTTCTTATTGTTTTCAACATGCTATGATGAATGGATTTTATACACCTAAGAAAACTACCACCCAAGCACAAGAAATTTATGCCACTTTCAAAACAGATACCTTGCTAAAAAAGTATGCTGCTAAAATGACCTTCGAAGGACCCAAAGGTTTTTTTGAACATGAAAAATATACCACCATCAATTTAACGAACTCGATTAAAAATTTGCTCAAGAAAAAAATAAAATTTTATGGGATTTATGGCAAAGACGATGGACTTTACTCGGCCGATCAAATAAAACAGCTACAAGATATAATTGGCAAAGACAAGTTACTTTATTTGGATCAATGCTCACACAATGCCTTTATTGATCAACAAGAAGTGTTTTTGAACACTTGTTCTACTTGGTTTGGCAAGGAATAAAAAAAGTAAAAATATCCTGGTACCAGCCTGAAATTCAGGGTCCCCGACTGCACACATCAGGTATGCAGATTGATTGTTGGGGGCATCATAAATACTATCATTTAATCTTCTCATGATTGATTGAAATATCTTTACTTTACAAGTCAAAATTATACAATATGAATGAGGCGCTTTTGCAACTAGATCCTAAGCAAGTTTGGACAAATTTTTCGGCTTTAAATGCTATACCTCGAGCTTCGAAAAAAGAAGAAAGAGTGATTGCGTTTGTAAAGGAGTTTGGTGAAAAACTAGGCTTGCCAACTTATGTAGATGAAGTGGGCAATGTGATTATTAAAAAGCCTGCATCGGCTGGTATGGAGAATCGTATTCCGGTTGTACTTCAAAGTCATTTAGATATGGTGCATCAAAAAAATGCAGCTACTGATTTTAACTTTGATACAGATGGCATTCAAATGTATATTGATGGTGATTGGGTAAAAGCAAAAGGCACTACTTTAGGTGCAGACAATGGCATTGGTGTAGCATCTATCATGACCTTGTTAGCGTCTACTGACATATCACATCCGCCTTTAGAAGCCTTGTTTACCATTGATGAAGAAACAGGTATGACGGGTGCCTTATCTTTAAAAGGTGGGTTGTTAGAAGGAGCCATCATGCTAAATTTAGATACTGAAGAAGACAACGAATTAACGATAGGTTGTGCTGGAGGCGTGGATGTAACGGCCAATGGAAATTATACTACGCAAGCTCCACAAGGAGATACGGCATTGGGAATACGGCTCAAAGGCTTGACTGGAGGACATTCTGGGATAGATATTCATAAAGGCCGAGGCAATGCCAATAAACTAATGAATAGATTGCTGAATACCTTAATTAAAAAAATTCAACTTGACATTGCAGGTATCGAGGGAGGAAGTTTACGTAATGCTATCCCACGCGAATCGTCTGCTGATGTTGTTATCTTAGCATCACAACAAGAAATCTTTGATCAAGAAATTGCGAAGTATCAAGTCATTTTACAAAAAGAATATCAAAGTACAGATCCGAATATTCAGTTGAGTATTGAAACAATCAGCAAACCTGATCAAGTAATGAATTCGGCTTTTGTGCATACTTTATTAAAAACCATGTACGCTTGTCCTAATGGCATTTACAGAATGAGTCCGGATATTGCAGGACTTGTACAAACATCCAATAATATTGCTCGTGTAGAAGTAAAGGAAGGCAAATATTCTATTCAATGTTTAACAAGAAGCTCTGTAGATAGTGAGAAAACAGATTTAGCCGATGCCATCACTTCAGTATTCGAACTACTTGGCGCTACCATTACATTTGGCGGCTCTTATCCAGGATGGATGCCTAATCCACATGCGAAAATCGTGACTTTGATGAGTAATTTGTATAAAGAAATGTTTCATGAAGAGGCTTTGGTAAGTGCTTGTCACGCTGGTTTAGAATGCGGTATACTAGGTACGAATTATCCCGACATAGAAATGATTTCATTTGGACCAAACATTCACGGGGCACATTCACCTGATGAAAAAGTTCAAATATCCTCTGTACAAAAATACTGGTCTTATTTGCTTGAAACCTTGAAGAGAATTCCAGAGGCGGTTTAAAATTTTAATGTTTATCCGCTAAGCTACCTTATAAAACAAATAAACACAGATATCATCTAGCGAATATCAATATAGTGCAAAAATCGTCATAGAAGAGGCGGCCTAAGATTCGAGGCAGCTAAAAATATTGAAATCGAAGCCAAACTTTTATCCGCTGTCTGAGCACAAACAAATGATGATATATGGCCAATACCTTAATGTGCGAGTTTGGATAAAAGTGGCGTAGATGAAATTATTTTTATGCTCTCGTCACCAGTGACGAGACGTCATGGCAAAAGTGGAAAAACAAACGGGTATTTTTGCGGATAATTATAAAAAATTTGCACAACAAAAAGGCATGCGATTATTTCTGAACTTTTCCAAAGTTTCGAACTTTGGAAAAGTTAACTCTAACTATTTCTGAAAATTTCTTGGACCGCCCCATTTTCTTTTTGGCTGACTTCCAG
>JAGNOY010000340.1 GCA_017989935.1 Chitinophagaceae bacterium | reverse complement strand
GTATTGTCCGCAAAAGGAAGTGCACACACATCGCAGACCCGGGTTTCAATATTTTTAATATCCCTTTTCATTGCATTTTCACGGGCTATTTCAAGCATGTCTTCCGAAAGGTCTGTAATAACCACTTTGCCGCCTTTTAACATTGTTGCAATGGTCAAACCGGGTTCTCCCGTTCCGGCTGCAATGTCTAACACTACCTCAGCGCCCCTGGGATTAATACTACGAATGATTTCATCACCCATTGGTTTTAATAAATCCATATTCAGGTCATCCCATTTTTTCCAGCTGGGAGAAAATTTATTCCAGGCGGCTCTTTGTTGGTCCCGGATTTCTTCCAGAGGTAGACTCATTTTGTTTTAGTTTAAAAATTTAATTTTTGTACTACGGATTGGAGTTTGCCAATAAACCCATTCATGTCATGTAATAAGGAATATTGAAAACCCTTATTCAATATACTGCGCTCGGCGTAATCATTTTCCAGGTATTTGATTTTGAAGGGGTTATCAATAAAATAATAAAGATGCAGAGTATATCAATACAAGGCTGCACTTAAACGGAGGCACCTTAGGGCAATAAATTTTAAAAAGTATCCTGGAGGAGATGCCTTGCATTTTTTGCGGCTTGTATAGGGGTCATGATGCCGTCGGTTAAATGATCGGATAATATAGTGTAATGGCTGACAGGCTTTGAATTGCTTTCTGGGAATTATGGAGCATTTTGTAATGTGAGTAGTATTAATATGAAGGTAGGCTTGTTATTAACTTATACTTGCTGAGGTTTTGCGGATTTGATGGTTACTATGATTGAGGTTAATATAAAATATCTCAATATTTTTTTGTTTCTATGAAGCTCGCTTTATATAATAAGAATGCCCAGACCTTCTAGATAATTAAAAGTTGAATCGTAATATTCTGATTTTCTTGTATGGTCATCAGCATTTCCTTCAGGAACAACTATTGCCATGCCTTGTCTTGCTCTAGTCAACAAAACGCGATAAGCATTAATAAGGTACTTTTTTCTTTCAACACTGTTGATATTTTGCCATTTGTTTCCTTTAAAAGCAAATGTCTTCCATCCGTCATTTGCAAATCTTAAATCTCCATCCCATACTACGCATGCCCAGTCAAGTTCAAGTCCCTGAACATGGAATTCGGTTGCAACATCTTCCAAAAAATAAGAAGATCGAACATCATCTTTTCCATCAAGGAACCAATTGACTGCATTGATTGGCGATTTGACATCAATTGCAAATGGTTTTAATCTCTGAGCTTGCGATGACACTATTATCCCATATCTCTCACTTCCTCTTGCTTTTTCTTTTAACCACATTTTTGCTTTAGACAAATCTCTTGTCAAAACAATTGGATATTTTTCTTGAATTGTATCAAGTGTTTTTTTTGCTAATTCAGAATTTAAATCCAAAAGGTTTTTTACAAATTGTGAAAGGTTTTCAGCCCTGAATGACCTCATGGAAACTTGAAGATGTAGATCAGTATTAAATTGTACCAAATTCTTTACTTCCAAAGATCTAATAGCTTCAACCGCAGAATATTCAGTGTCAATAAGGTTTGGTGAAATGTAAACTTGCCACTCAGGATAAGTTTTCTCAATAGCCATTAGCCATTCAGAAATACCAGCTTCACCAGTATTTATTTCTTGTCCACCACCTACTAGGCAAACAATTACTGCCCAATCTTTATGCCTGTCTAAGCATGAAATAAGAAATTCTGGTTCAGAAAAATTAAAATCAGGCTGATTTTTCTTCTGCTTCATGAATTTGACTGTTTGCTCTTTATTCCAAGCTCTTTGTGCTTCATCAAATATTGCCACATGATCGTAAGGAGGTTCATGATTTATCAAATAAGCATCACGATAATGATGAATGATTTGAATAAATAGTTTAACAGCTTGCTTCGCTTCTCTTTTTGTGATTTTTCTTCCTTGATTTGCTTCCCTACTAACTTTATCTCTTGTCAACGCTTCTTGAAGTATTGCAACTAATGGTGCGTTTCCTGAAAGATATACGCTTGAGTTTCCTTTTTCTTTATCCAAATGTTGAGTTGCAACTTTCAACCCAACCAGTGTTTTCCCTGCCCCTGGAACGCCGGTAACAAAACATATTGTTTTTTTTCCTTCCTGTTTTGCAAAATCAATTAATTCTGAAATTGCTGAGGTAGTTTGGGTAAGATTTTTCGCTTCTGAGTCACTTCTAGTTATTTCATCAACTGTATGATTGTTGTAAAGCGCGACTGCTGCTTCTACTATAGTTGGTGTTGGTGAATAGCTTCCTACAGCGAATTCATCTCCATTAATTGTAGAGCCGGTATCAAAAAAATGTAAAATATTTTTAATTACTAAGGATAAGTCTTCTTTATTTGTTTTAATAGGAAGTAGTAGATTGTCATTGTGTGTAGTTGTTCCAATTTCAAGAAATGATTTTCTTGCTTCAGTCGAAATCAATATTGGAGCGAGGATTGCAGTATGACTGGGCTTATGAAAATTTTTTAAGTCAAGTGCATAATCCCAAACTTGTTCAACATGTTGTCGAAGAAATTTTGTTTCCCCCACTTTGAATTCAACTATAAAAACAACATCATTAATTATTATAAGCGAATCAACCCTTTTTCCCATTCTTGGAATTGAGAATTCAAAAAAAATTGTTCCCGAATAATCAGCAAGAGCATTTTTTAAAACAGGAATTTGAAGTTCCCATGATTTATTTTGAAAAAGTTTTGAATCGAATGGATTTGAAATAGTAATTGTTCCAATAATTTCCTCAACACTCTTGTTAAGAAAAGACTCTATCGAATCTTTGAAATAGAAATTAAGCATAATTTCCTACCTGGATTTTTCTCAGATTTATTACAGTAAAATTCACAGCGAATAAGTTAAGGAGCAGTCCCCCTCACTTCAAAAATCAAAACTCATCCTCACCTCCGTCCCATTAGCCTCATACTTCACCCCATCACATAATTGCTTGATGAGGAAGATCCCCCGCCCTCCAGTCTTGGCGATATTCTCCGGCAGCGTAGGATCATCTACATCATTGGGGTCAAAGCCACAGCCTTCGTCTCTGACGGTGAGGGTAAGGCCGTGTAGTTGTTCTTCGATCTGTACGTGTA
>JAGNOY010000035.1 GCA_017989935.1 Chitinophagaceae bacterium | reverse complement strand
GAATTGCCTGTCACCTTACCGCATCTTGCTACTTATAGCGCAGGACCGAATGGGAAAGGTCCTTTAGCCAATGCCACTGATTGGGTAAATACGCCTGATGGTATTCGTGAAACAGATACGATGCCAGGCTATGCTGGAAGTAGTTGGTATTACTTAAGGTATATGGATCCAAAGAACTCAATGGAATTTTGTGCAAAAGAAAAAAGTGATTATTGGAATCAGGTAGATTTATACATTGGTGGTGCTGAACATGCAGTGGGGCATTTATTGTATTCGCGCATGTGGTGCAAAACACTCTTTGATTTGGGATATATTTCTTTTGATGAGCCTTATAAAAAACTCATCAATCAAGGTATGATACAAGGAAGCTCACGATTCGTGTATCGAATAAAAGGGACTCAACAATTTGTTTCTGTTGGATTAAAAAACAACTATGAAACAGATGAGATTCATGTAGATGTAAATATTTGTGATGGTACTATTTTAGATATAGAAGCATTTAAAGCATGGCGACCAGAATACGCCCAAGCTACTTTTATTCTTGAAAACGAACAATATGTTTGCGGTACAGTAGTTGAAAAAATGTCTAAGTCTAAATATAATGTGGTTAATCCTGATGATATCATAGAACAATATGGTACAGATACTTTCAGGATGTATGAAATGTTTTTAGGTCCTATCGACATAAGCAAACCTTGGGATACTAAAGGCATAGAAGGCGTTCATCGTTTCTTGAAAAAATGGTGGAGATTGTATTGTGATGAACAAGTTGGTTTAATAGTCAATGATGAAACACCTACTGCTGTTGAACTAAAAATTTTACATAAGACTATCAAGAAAATACAGCATGATACCGAAAATTTTGCTTTCAATACCGCAGTAAGTCAATTCATGATTAGCGTGAATGAATTAAGTCAATTAGATTGCCACAAAAAAGCTATCTTAGAACCTATGCTCATATTGCTTACCCCTTTTGCGCCACATATCTGCGAAGAGCTTTGGCAAATGTTAGGTCACGACAAGAGTATTCTGGATGCTGCTTACCCTATTTTGCAAGAAGAATATTTAATTGAAAATTCATTTAACTATCCGGTGGCTGTTCAAGGTAAGGCGAGAACAGACATAGAATTTTCATTAGATACTAGTGTTGAGGAAATACAAGCCAGTGTATTGCAAAACGACATTGTGCAAAAATTTATGGAAGGCAAACCGCTAAAAAAATTCATTTTTGTGAAAGGACGTATGATCAATGTGGTGGTATAATTGATTTGACCAAAACATCTGTGAAACCTTTGTGAAATTGATAGTTTAAAACTTCGCTATTGTAACTTCGTTGCCTCCATGAAGCAGATAAGCCTAGTCATCATTTTTCTGACCTCTTTAATAAGCCTTTGTGGGCGTGCTCAAGTGTTGATTAAAGGTGAGGTAAGACAACAAAGTGATCAGACATTCTTGGAAAACGTCAACGTGAAAAATATTTTCAGCAATAAAGGAATGACAGTAGGTAAAGATGGATTGTTTGAGATTGAAGTAAAAAAAGGCGAACTCATTGAATTTACCAAAGTTGGCTTTCAAACAGTTCGCATTAGAATCAGCAATGAAAAAGAACCCCTTTTTTACAAAATTGTGATGGAGAAAGCACCCATTATGTTACGCGAAGTTGATATTAAAGGGAAGCCCTTAGACTTCAAAAAAGACAGTATCAAATATCATGAAACTTATCAAATAGTTTTACGCAAAGAAAAAAGAGAAGATATAGATATGCGCAGTATGCCATTAGCTATGTTGAGTAAAAAGAATCGGCAAGAATGGGCTTTTCAGGAAATGTATGAAAAATGGGAGCAAGAAAAATTTATTGATTATGTTTTCAACGACAAGTTAGTTTCTAAAATTACTTATCTAAAGGATGAAGAACTTAGAGATTTTATGAGAAATTATCGCCCTAATTATCGATTTCTAAGAACTGCGAGTGATTATGAATATTTAGATTATATCAAACATTGCTACTACATGTATAAGAAAGGTAATCAGTAAATTCAAACCATAACTTGGTCGTACCAAGTATCTAGTTAATCCATATTCTCCGGTGGACCAGCAATTCGTTTAAAATTAAAAACAGGACTTTCCGCTTGTATCAATTTAGAAGATAGTTCTTTATCAAATTTAAGACTTAAAAATTCCTTGCTTAATTGTTCCACAGAAAAAACAAGCAGAAACTCTTGATCACAAGTACTTTTTAAGACAAGAATAGGTGAAGGTTGCTCTTTGTAATAATCAACATATTTATAGGCCAAATTGAATGGTGTTTCCCTACCGCTTCTATTCTTTAAAGCAAGTCTAACTGTGAATTCATCGATACTAAAAGTAAGTCTTTGAATTTCTACGTTTTCCTGCTCTAAAAAGATTTCATTGCTATCGATGCTTTTCCAGCCACCTATCATTAATTGAGAATATGGTCTTGCTGTAAAAGCAGATAGAAATATAAACAGCATTAAACAATAAAAGTTCTTACACTTAGTTAATATTCTTTTCATGGTTTGCTTTCGAAAATTCTGGTGAAATTATTCATACAATCTGGGCTGAACAATTAAGATTCTTGTATGATTATCCGCAAAGATACCCTAATGTTCTTCCACTTTTGCCATGACGCAAAAGTTGAGCAAAAAGTCTAGGCTGAAGATTCTTGGCATAAAAATAATTTCATCTACGCCACTTTTATCCAAACTCGCACTTAATGATTTTCTCCATATGGCAACATTCGTTTGTGCTCAAACAGTGGATAAAAGTTTGGCTTCGATTTCAATATTTTTAGCTGCCTCGAATCTTAGGCCGTATATTCTATGAAGATTCTTTTCAATATTTTGGTATTAACTGAGTTTATTACTTTCGTTAGGTAGCTTAACGGATAAGCATTGATTTATGATACTCATAAAAAAACCCTGAATTTCTCCAGGGTTTAAAATTTTTATAAGATTAGCTTTAGTAAACCCAAAGATCATGTTCTTTGTTAAAGATTTTCTCTCTGATTTCCTCTGATTCATATAACCTATCAATGCCATTTTTGTAATTCTTGATATCGTCTTGCAAAGGATTGTTGATAGTTGATTTAAGGATAAAGCTACTAAATACTCTCTTCTCGAAGAAATCGTCCCAAGTCATTCTGTACACGTCATTTTCTGGATTATACACTTCATATCTTGCATTATAGCCTCTGATATCTGGGTAATATAACCAAAACAAAGGAGTTGAAGCTCTGAAAGATCCATCTTGATTCTTTTTATCGATATAAGGAGAAATTCCAATGATTCGAACAACCATTCTACTTAAATTCTTATCAAATATCCAATCTTCTTTAAGTCTGAAACGAGTTATCGCATCTGGATCAAAGCTACGGTTTGTAATCACTAATTTAATTTCTCCAGTAACAGGATCTTCAACTTCTAAGGTATCAGGAGGACCGGCTAATCTTGACATTACATCTTCAGGAGACATAGGTACTGTAAAACGATCGTCTGTAAAGGCAGTTACTTTACCATTCTTGATGGCATCAACTAATATTTCAATATACATACCACCACCACTTTCATCATCACCAGGATAGCGGAATGCAAAGTTTTGCTTTTGACGAGTGTCTATTTCACGCCATACTCTTTTTTTCCAAAGTACATCAGCTTCACGAATGGGTTGCCAAGGAGTAATATAATTATTATGTTCTACTTTATCGATAGCCCCATCCTTACGTAATGAAGGCTTCCATTCATCTTTCACAATATTTGCTGTACCGCCTGCTGTTGCTGGATCCATCGTTGCAGGTGTGCCTGAGCCAGCAGGCTGTGCAAAAGCTGCACTACTTGCAAACAAGGCCATAAACATGATCGATTTGAATTGATTCTTACTTTTCATTTTCTTACTAATTTCGATTAACAATTTATAACATAAACCAATGATCCCACATTTCTAATTCTACCATCAGGCATTTTTACACGAATATTATCAAAGTATAATTTACCACCTGGTTTTAATGCATCCATGATTGCTTTCACTGAAGGGTCAGCATTTGGTCCACTTAAATAAAATCCTTTTCCAGATCCTTCCATAGATTCTCCACGTTTAGGGGTGTAGAATATATCAAAAGAAACAACTTCAAATTTAACATCAAAGTCAAAGGCATCCAATTTAGCAAATACTGCTTGTTGAACACGCATTTCATTGGCACAACCAGAACCTCCACGTTTACCAGCAATCACTGGATAAGGATCAGGAATATTTTTTACACGGTATTCAAATGGTCCAAATGTTTTGGAAGATCCATCAGGCAATTTACCTACTAGAGATATTTTAGCCTTCACACCAGCTTTGGTTGGACGTACAATATATTTATTCACGCCAGAAGGATCTTTAGTTAAGGTACAATTTTCTGATACAGGAGATATATTTCCAGCTTGAATTCCAGAAACCGATAAAGTGATAGGGTTATCAACACCCATATAGAACACGTTCATCTTGTCTAGTGAAATAGATGCTTGTGATTCTCCAACAAAATACTGAACTGGTTTAGGTAAGGTAATGGTCATTGGTTTGAGTGTTTTCTCCCCGTTTTCATTTGTTACTGTATCCATAAATCTAGCAGTCACATTAATATCTTTAGGACCAATTGCATTCGGTGCAACAGCAGAGAAATCTGCCATTCCATCAACCACATTTACATTTTGTCCATTCACAGTAAAAGATAAATTTTTCAAATTCTTGTTGTACGTTCCCATCATGATTTTAGCATGGAACTTTTCACCAGGTAATACATAGTTGTTATCTGCTGCAACAATGATAGCATAATCGTTAAATACTTTGGGTGCCACAAAGGTCTTTTCTCTTTTTTCTCCTGTTGCTCTAGCCCAAATTTCATCTAAGGCCATTGCTTGAGAGGCTCTCACATCACTAATATACTTATCTAACAAGGTGACATTGGCAATAGTTGGCGACATGTGAAAATTGTAATAAGCCCAATCATTGGTTGGGTTCTCCTCATTTTCAGTGATAGAAAAATCTAAAGGCAAATTTTTAAACACCTCAGGGTTATTTCCATTACCTGCTGCTTTCATTTCTTTGGCATCTAATACAGGTACCAATCCTGCAACATCCTCCTTAAACGTTTTAAGCATAGAAAGTAATTTAGCACCATTACCTTCCTCTATCATCACGCGAGTTCCACCATCTAAATCATCTATGCGTTTTATTTCACCTTTATCATCTCGTCCACCAGAAGCTTGAATAATCATCTCCTTGTAGCTTTCAATTTGACTTACGACAGCTTTGGTTTTATTATTGACTTCTTCCGCTAAAAGTAAGGCATCTGATACCTTCTTTTTCTTCTCAGGACTTGCTTTAGGGTCATTAATGAACTCTTGGAATGAAGTTGTGAATGCTTCATTTCTTGATGTCACTGATTTATTCGAGTTGGAAATACTCTTACCGATTGTTTTAAATGCATTCAAAATTTCACTTGATACGTTCATGGCTAACAAGGCTGTTAGTACCAGATACATCAAGTTTATCATCAACTGCCTAGGCTCTTTAGGTAAAGACATTCTTTATGGTTGTTTTCTAAATTAATTAAATTGATAATTCCAATACGCTACGATTAACGTCCTTGCATGGCCGTTAACATATTACCATATACCTGATTCAATGTGCCTAAGTTTTTAGCTAAAAGACCAATTTGCTCTTTAGCCTTATTTGCGTCTTCTGCACTATTTTGCATAGCTTCAGAAGCATTCACCAAATTACTATAAAATTTATTCATTGCCTTCAGATGATTATTAGCATCTTGTAATTCAACTTCATAAATTTGATTTAAAGAACCTAAATTTTTTGTCAAAGTAGTTACTTGTCCATGAAATTTAGCTGTTTCATCTGCAGCACTATTAAATGAAGCTAATGTAGCTGTAGCTCCTAAGAATGTATCCTTCATTTGACCTAAAGCAGAAGTTGCTTCTTTAGCTTTAGCTGCATAATCGTTGGTAGCCGCAGTTACATGTGTAATATCTTTTACTTGATTTACAGTTTCGCCAAATTTCTGAAAATTATCATTCAATCTTTTCAAGTTTGCAGGATTCATGTTGGCTTCTTCCATCATTTTATCCAATGAAGCTGTAGCTGATGCACTTCCTCCTCCGTTTCCTCCGCCGATTGCGATAGGTGTTGGTTGAAATTTCACGCCTTTTCTATAAGCTTCTACATGAGGATTTTCATCTAAACCAGGGTAATATCTTTCCCAATAATAATCTTTATGAGGAGGTAGTAAACCTAATAAGGTAAAAATGAAGGCTTCTGTACACATACCAATAATCAAGGCAGGTCCAGCCCAAGGCCAGTGTTGTAGTTTTGCCAATGCTCCAATCAGAACGACCGCAGCTCCCAAACCAATGATTAAATTCTTAATATACTTCCCAAACGGTCTTTCAAAAAAAATGGATATTGATTTCATGTTGTATAAAATAAAGTTTTAATATAAATTTTAGTGTTTTCTCTTTGCAGGGTCTAGTTTTTTCTAGGTGGCTTATTGCTTAATGCAGGTGCAATAAATTCAATAATAGATCTAAACCCAATAAATGCTTTGGCTGTATCAGCGAATTCATAATCTCGCGAACTTACTTGTAAAAAGCTAGCTACATCTTTCCAGCTTCCACCTTTGATTACCTTGCGCTTCCACCATGTTGGATCTGAATCTTTGGCTCTACTACGAATTTCAGGAGACATATCAGACACATTAGAATAGGTGTTTACTTCATACGGTGAAGATGTCCACTCGGCCACATTACCACTCATATTATATAAGCCATAATCATTAGGCCAATAAGCATCAGCTCTTACTGTATATAATCCACCATCTGCAGAATAATTTCCTCTGTTAGGTTTGAAGTTAGCTAAGTAACAACCTTTTTTGTTCACGATATAAGGACCACCCCATGGATAAGGAGATTGTGTTCTTCCTCCACGCGCAGCCCACTCCCATTGCTCTTCGCTTGGCAAACGGAAATTTCCTTCTAAATACATTTTCTTAGAATCTCTATAACCTCTCCAAAATTTTGTACGCCAGTGGCAAAAAGCATTTGCTTGATTCCAATTGACACCTACAACAGGATATTTATCAAATGCAGGATACCAAAAATATTGGTGAGTAATGGGTTCATTATAAGAATAAGAGAACATTTTCATCCAAACGGTGGTGTCAGGATAAGCAAGCACACTTTTTTTGTCTAAAAAATTACTTCTTGTCAATGAACCTGATTGAGAACTTTTTGCCATTTGATCATAATCAAATGTTTCATACGAATAAACCAACTTTCTGCTATCAAATTCTTTCTTACCCCAAATACTTTCAGAGGCTGGAATATAATAAGCCGACATTACGTCTTGTACTTCCTCAGAAGTCCATTTAATTTTCTTTTTCCAATCGATATACTGAGATCCATCATCAGCATCTTTATAATCTCCGATTAAAGAGTGCGCTGTAGAGTCTTTCACCCAATCAATATATTGTCTGTACTCAGCATTGGTAACTTCTGTCGCATCCATATAAAAACCAACCATTTGTATCGTTCGATTTTTTACATCATTTGCATTACGAATATCTTGGTCACTAGCCCCCATATGCATGACCCCTGAAGGTACCCAAGTCATGCCTACTGGTGCAGATTGCAATCCGTTTACCTTTCCGGGTTTCCCCACTAGTTGTCCTTGAGGTCCGCCCCCTCCACAGCCCCATGCCGTTACGATCAATCCGAGTGCTAGTAATCTCAACGAAATTTGTTTCATCATAGTCCGTTTTTATTTATATACAAGAGAGCAAATATATTAGAATAATTTGTTAAATCAAATACCAGCACAATATATGCACGAAATTTTATTTCTTACATAAAAAAGAAAAAAATAATTTTTTTTGCGGTTAAGCATATTTAAATAAAGGTTTTTTATAAAACCTAGCTTAGCCTGAATGAATGTATTTTCATCAGTAGACGCGGCAATAGTGTCCGGTACAACACACTCTAAGGTGAAATCAATCCCCATGCTTCACTAGTAGTTTTTACTGGATTCCAACATTGATGACCCTGACAAACGTAAATTTGCGTTTCCCCGCGCAAATACTTACCTTTTAATATCTCGATTTCAGTGTCTTCAATCTCCGAAGCCATTATGTTAACGTATGGCCACTTCATTTTAGTATATAATTCTTGAAAAAACTTTTTTGCTTCAGGGCCTACAATGCAGATCTCAACATCTACTTGCGCTTGTTGAAGCAGACAATGTGCCCAGTTACCAAACGATGAAGGATATTTTTCTATGGCCTTTATTTGAGAAGAAAGCATCATCTGTGCATGTTTGGCCCATTCCTCAATCCCCAATTTATGGGACAAATCAAATAGTACATCAACCATGACCGAATTAATCGAAGGCTGAGCACCATCATACACATCTTGCTTATACACCTCCATTTGTTGATACGCATGATGTGTAAAATCAAATAAAATTTCGCCAGTACGCTTGTAATGGACAAACAAATAATCTACAATTTCTTTAGCCTTATGAAGATATACGGTATTGGCACTAGCATTGGCTAAATCTACCAAGGCTTTTGCCAAATAAACCAAATCTTCAGCATATGCCACAATTTTTGCACCGCCCAACCTTAAAGTATGATAAAACAAATGAGTGTCGCTTTTAAATGCTGTAAGTAAAAATTGCATATTTCTCTCCGCTAAACTCAGATATTGCTCTTCTCCAGTGCACAAATAAATACTTACTAAAGCCTTATTCATCAGTACATTGATGCCTAATAACATTTTATCATCTGTCAAAGGCTTTACACGCTGATTTCTCACTTGCAACAATTTTTCGTGAATATCCCCTAGCCTAGCTTTAAAAGAAGGACTCACCGTTTCTTGAACTTCAGTCGTCGTAAACAAGATATTCGTATGCTCCCAATTACCCGATTCCTTCAGCTGATAATAAGTCGCAAAAACAGTATAATCTTCTCGAAGAAGTTGCTTAAGCTCATCAACCGACCATGTATAAAATTTACCTTCGACGCCTTCACTATCTGCATCTTGTGCCGTAAAAAACCCGCCTTCCTCACTCATCATTTCACGTTGTAACCAATGTACAGTTTGACGAATTACCGCCAAATAAAAGGGATGAGCAGTTTTGGCATAGGCTTTAGCATAGAGCTCTAACAACAAAGCATTATCATAAAGCATCTTTTCGAAATGAGGTGCTATCCAATAAGCATCTGTCGAATACCTGGCAAAACCACCTCCGATTTGATCGTACAAGCCGCCCATGGCCATTTTATGAAGGGACAACCATACATGTTGTAAAGCATCATCATCATGATACAAACTTCCATATCCTAATAAATAGGTTAAATTAAACGTAGCAGGAAATTTAGGTGCTTGACCAAATCCACCATGCGCTTTATCAGCTAGACTTAATAATTTATCGCGAACAGCTTTCAATACAAGTTGCTTGTCTTTTTCTTCAGCCTGCTCCGCACGCGCTGCACTTTGCAGACCAAGTGCTTTCAAATGAGCATACAATTTTTCGGCTTGTGTTTCTACTTCATCACGATTTTGCGAATAATACTGCGACACATTCACAAGCACTTCCTTCCAAGATGCCCTACCATGAGCTCGAACAGGTGGAAAATAGGTGCCTCCATAAAAGGCTTTTTTATCCGGTGTTACAAATACATTCAAAGGCCATCCCCCACTACCTGTCATGGCTTGCACTGCATCCATATACACCTGATCGATATCGGGATATTCTTCTCGATCGAGCTTAATATTCACAAAAAGCTTGTTCATCAATTGAGCAGTTTCCTCATCCTCAAAACTTTCATGAGCCATCACATGACACCAATGACAAGATGAATAACCAATGCTAATCAGTACTGGCTTATTTTCGGCTAATGCCAGTTCAAAGGCCTGCTCGCTCCAAGGCATCCAGGCCACAGGATTATCTTTATGTTGTAAAAGATAGGGCGAAGTTTCTGCACTTAATCGATTCATGATATTGGGATTGAAGTATTTTTTGGGTGGCGGACACGCTCTTCGCGGCAAGTCCTCTTCCGATTCGGCAAATAGGTTTCATTTAAGACGATATGTCGTGAAGCCTCTCGGAATGCGGGCTTTCTGCTGCGATCGTTGCCACGGGTTTCGTTATTCAAACAATATATTCGTTTCGAAATATTTGCCTACATGCAACATTGAAAAGAAATTATGCCTCAAAAACAAGTAAGTTTATTTGTAACTATACATGAGTTCTTTTACTGCTTGTACAGTTTTATGAATATCAGGTAAGAAGGCGGCTACCAAGGTTGGGGCATAATGCATACTCGCATCAGCACTGCACAATCTGCGAATGGGTGCATCTAAATAGTCAAATGCCATACGTTGCACGCGATAGGTAATTTCTGTTGACACACTACCAAATGGCCACTGCTCTTCGACAATCAATAAACGATTTGTCTTTTTAACTGATTGAACAATGGTATCAATATCTAAAGGTCTGATGGTTCTTAAATCAATCACCTCAGCTGAAATGCCCTCTTTAGCTAACTCTTCAGCTGCGCCTAAGGCTACCTTCATCATTTTGTTGAAAGAAATGATGGTTACATCTGTACCTTCTCTTTTAATATCAGCCTTTCCTATTGGTATTAAATATTCTTCTTCTGGCACATGTCCCATATCGCCATACATCACTTCACTTTCCATGAAAACCACAGGATCATTATCTCGGATAGCGCTTTTCAACAATCCTTTTGCATCATAAGGATTAGAAACAGAAATTACTTTCAAGCCTGGAATATTCGCGTACCAACTTTCAAAGGCCATAGAATGCTGTGCGCCTAATTGTCCAGCCGAACCGTTAGGGCCTCTGAACACAATTGGGCAACTAAATTGACCACCACTCATAGCCAACATTTTAGAGGCGTGATTTAAAATTTGATCAAGTGGAAGTACCGCAAAATTCCAAGTCATGAATTCTATAATGGGTCTTAAGCCATTTGAAGCTGCACCCACACCAATAGCTGCAAAACCAAGTTCTGCGATGGGCGTATCTATAATTCTTTTGGCACCAAATTCGTCAAGCATACCCTGACTAACTTTATAGGCACCATTATATTCAGCTACCTCTTCTCCCATCAAGAGTACATTTTCATCTCTACGCATTTCTTCCTGCATGGCTTCTCTCAGGGCTTGTCTAAAGGCAATTTCACGCATACAATTATTTTGAGGAACAAAAATAAGGTTTGAATTGGGTATTTCTATTTTTTTTTCATGAAGAAATTAAAGACCTCAAGTGTAGTGACTTTTAAAGCGAAGAATTACAAAGGCTTCATGTAGGATACGATTGATACAATAAAACTACCCACTTGTATTGCGGTAGTGATTGTATTCTAGGTTAATGAATTCTCCAAATTTCACTTTCTTTTTTTTCTAATTTTATTTTTCATGCGCTCTTCTTGTAATTTTCAACAAATAATTCACCTCTTTTCACCAATGCGAACATCCGCA
>JAGNOY010000339.1 GCA_017989935.1 Chitinophagaceae bacterium | reverse complement strand
CATCTGTGCAAGGAGCAAGTTCCTATAATTTGCGCTATAAAACTGTTGCTTCAAATTCATGGACTTATATAAATAATATTGCAGCTACATCTCAAATGCTAAATGGACTTTCACCTTCTACCACTTATGAATTTCAAGTGTATCCAAATTGTGGTGCAGGTATTTCTACTTTTTCTTATTCTAAACAATGGACAACCACTTCAAACTGTCAAGGAACTTATGATAAAAATACCAATAACACTATCACAGGTAGTGGCATCATCCCATTAAATATAGATGTGTTTGGTATGATTCATACTGCAAGTGATCTAGATTATTACCAATTTTCTGTTTCTAACTTAAATCCTGTCATGATTTCTTTGACCAACTTACCAGCTAATTATAATATCAGTTTATTAGATTCGAATTATGCCATTAAAGGTAATTCTTCAAGTTGGGGAAATAATAGTGAGTATATCACTTTTGTGCCTCCTGCCATTGGAAAATATTATGTAAAAGTATTTGGCGTGAATAATGTGTTTAATTCGACTGCATGCTATACCTTGAAAATTCTTGATAATACTATTCCATGTACAGCACCGGCGCTCAGTAGTTTATCCATGTCAGTACTTGGAAATACCTATGGAACTTGCATCTGGAATTCTGTCCCTGGAGCACTCTATTATAATCTGAGATACAGAGCAGTTATTGGATCTAATCCTTGGATTACTGTGAGTAATATTTACGGCAATATGACAGCCCTAAATGGCTTAAGTGCAAATACTTTATATGAATTTCAAGTTGAAGCTATTTGCACTAGTGGCACAAGTGGATTCAGTCCAGCCAAAAACTTTACGACCACCTCAACTTGTCAAGGTAGCTATGACAATACCAGCAATAACCTGAGTGCTGGCGCTGCCATTGTTCCTTCAAATACCGACATCTTTGGAAGAATTCAAACTTCAACAGATGTTGATTTTTACAAATTTGTGGCTACAACAACAGATCCATTAAATATTATTTTAAGTAATTTGCCAGCCAATTATAATTTGTATTTGTATAATGCTTCAAATACTTTACTAAGTTCTTCATTGAATAATTCAACTGCGATTGAAGTAATCAATTTCACACCCACAAGTATCGGCGATTACTTTATTAAAGTGGAAGGAGTCAGTGGCGCCTTTAATGCTTCTCAATGTTATTCCTTAAATATTAATAATTCAAACCTGAATTGTGGAATGCCTGCAGGATTAACTTTGAGTGTTTGGGGCAATACTTATGCAACCTGTTTATGGAATATAGTACCCGGTGCTATAAGTTATAACCTAAGATACAAAGCAGTAAACAGCGCTAATTGGAATACGATTAACAACATAGCAATTAATAGTCAATCATTAAGTGGACTAAGTGCTTCTACAAATTATGAATTTCAAGTTCAAGCAAATTGTTCATCTGCTTCCTCTTTATTTTCATCGAGTAAATTATTTAGCACAAGCGCCACTTGTCAAGGAACTTATGACAATGCTTCTAACGGTAGCTCCACAGGGGCTTCAACCATTCCATTCAATACGCAAATCTTTGGAAGAATAGAATCTGCTGCAGATATAGATAATTATAAATTTACCACCTTGACTCCGGGGACTTTGCATATTTCATTAAAATCCTTGCCTGCGAATTATGATTTAATCATTTACAATGCAAGTTTAGCACAAATTGCAAGTTCAAATAATATAGGCACTGCAGACGAATTAATTGCCTTATCCAATGTTACTCCAGGATTATACTACGCTAAAATAGTAGGACAGGGTGGTGCTTTTAATACGTCGCAATGTTATACTTTTAAGGTAAGCACAACAGGAGCATATCTTAAAGAAAATGACCCACTAGATCAACAAGAATTGGAAGAAGAAACATTTACTGTCTATCCAAATCCAACCACAGGTATGATTACCTTGGCTTATACCCTCCAAACAGATGATCATGTAGATATTGTGATGTATGATTTGACAGGCAGGAAGATACAAAGTCTACAAAATCAAGATCAACAGAAAGGCGAGTATAAAATTCAATTTGATATGAAATCCTTGAATCAAGCAAGTGGGGTATACCTGATACGCTTGAAGACTAATTCACAAGATGTGAAGAGAAAATTGATGTATGAAAATCGTTAGCTGAGAAAAAAAACTGTTGGATTAATTTGCGTTTTTGATTTTTCTGCTACCTTAGTAAAAATTAAATTACATGTTTGAAGAACTCCTCTCTTTTCAAACCAATTTACCTCCAAAAGAAGGACGAATTCTGATTGCAGAACCACATTTGCAAGAAGAACCATTTCAACGTGCTGTGATCTTTCTTTGCATTCATCGCGAAAATGAAAGTGTGGGTTATGCCATCAACAAGCCCATACAAGCTAGTTTGTCAGATTTATTCCCTGGTGATATCAATTGCAAATTTCCCTTATATATTGGCGGACCTGTTTCTACTGATACCTTACATTTTTTACATAATCTTCCTGAATTACTAGGTGGCGAAAAAATACATGAAGGCATTTATTGGAACGGAGATTTGAATGCCTTACTCAAAGGTATCAACGATAACATCATCACCCCTCAACAATGCAAAATATTTTTAGGTTATTCAGGTTGGGGTAAAGGCCAATTAGATGAAGAAATTGAAAAGCAATCTTGGTTAGTTGCTGAACCTTTTGCAAATTTATTTTTAAATACAGATGATAAAGGCATTTGGAAAGACGCGATTCTGCATCTTGATAAAAAATTTCATGCCATTTTAAATATGCCTTTATCGCCTGAATGGAATTGATTATTTAAAATAAAGTTTATTCAATTTCAAACTAGGTTCCCAATTTAAGTTTCATTTCATATTGCGAAATGAATTTAGTTAAGCCAATAGAATTACAAAATTTGATAGATTCTTTAGAATTTAAATCAATATTGAGGATGTTTATTTCAGGAGAATGATGCCTCTTAATAAATGATACTAGTTGATGTCCGATTCCTTTTTGTCTATAGTTTGGATGTATGGCTATTTGATGAACTCTCTTAGACAATTTATTATACACTAAATACCCAACGAGGTTTTTATCTCCAAAAGCCCCCAAAAAAAGCTGAGTTGATTTTGTATTTTCTATCGTTGAAATCGCAT
>JAGNOY010000338.1 GCA_017989935.1 Chitinophagaceae bacterium | reverse complement strand
GGCAATCCTGGTGCAGGTAAAATTCTGACCTCAGATGCAAGTGGGTTAGCTACATGGGAAACACCAAACCAAGGAAGCGTTAGTAGCGTAAATGGTTCCACAGGAAGTGTGACTCAGAGTTTTACTTTAAGCGATACTTCTTTAATTCCATCTGTGGTCGGTAGCGGTACAAATTCTGTAACTTTAAATTTACCTACAGCAAGTAATAGTAAAACCGGTGTCTTAGATAGTAGTGATTTTGAGACATTCAACAATAAAATTTCAGGGAGCCTTCTCACCAATAATATTCCTAAGGCAATTGGTTCATCAAGTTTAGGGGTTTCTCTGATAACAGATATAGGTACTGGTATTGGTATCGGTACCAATGCACCTAATGCAAGTGCACAATTGCATTTAAATAGCACCTCTAAAGGTATACTTATACCTCAAGTAAGCATAGATAGTTTAAAAGATGTGACCAGTATTCCGAGTCCTGCTCAAGGTTTATTAGTGTATAATACGACACAACCAGGCATAAAAAATGATATGGGAAGAGGTTTTTACTATTACAGCACCAACGCATTAAGTTGGATTCGATTAGCCGATAATTTAAATGATAATAAATGGGAAAAAGGTGGATTGCTAGGAATTAAATTAAGAGATACTTTAGATGGCGTAGAAATGATGGATAATTATGTAGGATCAAGTTTGAATCATTTACCCAAAGTAAAAATCTTACGTTTGCGAGATAGTACACAACTTAACTCAAAAAACAACATCAATGCTTTGGTACTTTCTGGGGTAAATCGAAAACCAACTGCAGGTTGGGAGCCAAGACAAAAAACCAGTATCATTCTTGAAATGGCTTATCAAACCACTCCAACTGTAACCTCAGGAACTAATAGGGTGGCTATTTCTGGGTATACTGAAAACACAGGAGCCACCTCTAATAATTTTGCCAATGGTTTAGCCTTTTATACTTTTGCCACACCCGAAAACACTGCAGTATTAGACACTCCATCATTGTCTATGTTCAGACATAATGTAGCTATTGGTGCTTATGCTACGGATATTAAAAATGTAACAGAAGGACGCTTACAAATCACGGGTTTCAGTAATGGCGATCAACTTTCACTTCGACATCCTTCAAACATAAATCTTAAATGGGGCTTTTATGTGAGTTCAATAGACTCTTCTTTAAATTTTTATTCTAATGGTTCGCTTCGAGCTAATATTGATAGAGTAACTGGTGTATATAGTGCCCTTTCAGACAGAAGATTTAAAAAAGATATCATCCCTTTAACTCCAGTATTATCAAAAGTAAAAAAACTACATGCATATAACTACCGTTATCAAGATAGCAAAGAAACAGATAGAAAAGTAAATGGGTTTATGGCACAAGATTTATTAAATGATTTCCCAGAATTGGTGTACCAACGTTATGATCGTACTGCAGACAAACCCTTATATACAGTCGATTACAGTGGTTTTGGAGTTATTGCCATCAAAGCCATTCAAGAGCAACAAGAAATCATCGATGCACAACAACTAGAAATCGACACGCTTAAGAAACAACAAAACGATTTGTTGAAACGTATGGAAGCACTTGAAAAGAAATAAGTTTAGTCTGTCCTTAGCATTTTAGTTTATCTTGAATGATCCCATGCGAATCTGATTCAATTTCATTATTATTGTACACAGAAATGTTGATAGCTTCATGAAATATGTGTTTACAAATAAGGATGGCCTTGGAGAAATAAAATTAGTACAAGCCGAAACTTTTATTCAGAAGAATTACTATCAACAAAATCATAATTATTCCTTTCATACCCTACTGTGGAACAAAGGAGCAAGCAGACAAATTCGTATTGACGAAGTAGACTATACTTTCGAATCCAATACGATACTTCCACTCATGCTCAACCAATCCTTTACATTAGATGATGCTACTCAGATAATAGCATGGCAATTTAATCGAGAATTTTATTGTATTGCCAATCACGATCATGAAGTAAGTTGTGTTGGCTTCTTATTTTTTGGACCTTCACCTACCATGTTTGTTTCTTTAGATGAAGAAAACAAGTTGCGCATGCAAAATTTGTTAGATCATTTTATCGAAGAATTCAATTCTGAAGAAGAAATTAAAGGCGAAATGTTACGTATCTTATTAGTTCGTTTAATTATTCAAGTAACACGACTTGCAAAAAAACAGCACCTAACCTCCGCTTCAATTGCAGAAGAAAAATTCAATCTCTTTAGACAATTTAATTTACTAGTAGAAATTCATTTTCGACAAGAACATCGTGTAAGCTATTATGCTAGTCTTTTAAACAAATCACCCAAAACAATCTCCAATTATTTTTTGTTGTATAGCAAAAAATCTCCGCAACAAGTCATCAAAGAAAGACTCATTACCGAAGCCAAACGAATTTTACTCTATACCGAAAAATCAATTAAAGAAGTGTCACATGAACTTGGTTTCGAAGACGCCTCGCATTTCTCTACCTTCTTTAAAAAAAATACCTCTATCAGTCCAACTGATATCAAGAAAACCATGCTTAAAGCACATTAGTTTTCCTGAATAACTCATAGCATCTTCGCAGAAATTTGACCATTATTTTGAAAACATGGTTGCAGCCAAAATCATCATGTGGCAGACGGCCTAAGAATCGAGGCAAATAAAAATATTGAAATCGAAGCCAAACTTTTATCCACTGTTTGAGCACAGACGAATGTAGGTTTGTAGGGAATAACTTTATGTGCGAGTTTGGATAAAAGTGGCGTAGATGAGATAATTTTTATTGTCAAAGAATCTTCAGCCTTGATTTTTTGCTCAACTTTTGCATGAAGGCAAAAGTGGAAAAGTATCCAAGGGATCTCCAATGAATAAATCATAAAACTTTACAAACCATAAATACCTAAGTGATTTGGTAGACAGACCTTTTTTTGTCATTAAAAAGTTGGTTAGTAAATGCCGATTACAAAGCTTTCGAGAATGAGTTAGTTGGTATATTTCAAATATCACAACGAAATTATTGAATTACCTTGTAGCTAAAGAGTCAATAATCGTGATAAGAACCAAGTAATACAAAAAACTGCATGTTTTTCATGAAAATCCACATTAGGGAAATATCTACAAGCTTTAGGGAAAATACTAAAACTTT
>JAGNOY010000337.1 GCA_017989935.1 Chitinophagaceae bacterium | reverse complement strand
TCCTTCTTGTAAACGAAAAGATAACCTCCCATACAGGATAAATCAAAGTAACCAACGCAAACCAAGGAGAAATTTGAACATTTCTTTTTACAATCATAATGGCCACAATAGCAAGTAAAAAACCTAAGCTATATGCACCACCGTCTCCCAAAAAAATCTTTCCTGAAGGGAAATTAAAAATAAGAAATCCGAGTATAGAAGCCATACAAATGAGACTAATATAAGCCATGGTGTAATCTTTCACAACCAAACTCACCACAAAAAAAGTGGTAAAAATTAAAAAACTAACTCCAGCTGATAAACCGTTAAATCCATCTATCATGTTAGTCCCATTAATCAATCCTAAGATAGCCACCATAGAAACAAATATGCCAATTATCAATGGTACTTGAATGAATCCAAAATCTTGAACAACCGCATTGATTAAATAAATGGCCATCCCACCAGATACGCTCATTATTAATAGTCTACGCCAAGGAGAAATTTTAGCAAAAAGATCTTCTAAAAAGCCAGCTAAAAATGCAGGAATTAAACAGAGAATTAAATAAAGACCCAAATCATCATCCTTCACCACATGCTTAACCATAAACAAACTAGCCACAAAAATTCCTAAGCCTCCAATTCTTGGGGTTGGTTCATTATGCAATTTTTGGGGCAAGTCACTATTGTTGTCATCCATAAATATCCCCTTTTTGTGAGATAAATCAATAACTAAATACTGAGTAACCAACGATACAAGAAATGCACCTAACACATAAAATAAAATAGAATACCCCATGTTAATAGCGCAAATATAACAATTTATCTCACATTTCGAAACCCTTAATTCTCATCAAAACAGTCTAGGATTCAACGAATTTATTTATGACAAAAAATAAAATTTTTAGAATCAAATCGTGGTGACTGAAACTTGTTCACATCTTAAAAATAAATTGCATAGAGCATGATAATCTCGCAATCAAAAATTAAATTTGCGCACTTTTCAGAAAATATATGAATTTACACGAATACCAAGCAAAGGAATTATTAAAAAAATATAATGTCCCTGTGCAAAATGGAATAGCCTGCGAAACAATGGATGAAGCAGTGGCAGCCTACAAAGAAATTAGCACAAAAACAAATAGCCGTTTTGTGGTTATCAAAGCACAAATCCATGCCGGAGGAAGAGGAAAAGGTACCTACAAGGAAGTCCCTGCTCAACATGGTGTACAAGTGGTAAAAAGCGAAGAGATGGCGAAAGAAGTAGCCACCAATATGATAGGAAATACCCTCGTTACCTTACAAACCGGTGCAGAAGGAAAAAAAGTATCTAAATTATTCATGGCAGAAGATGCCTATTACGAAGGTGCTAATCCAGTGAAAGAATTTTACTTATCAATTCTTCTAGATCGTCAGTCTAAGAAGTATGTGTTTATGTATAGTACTGAAGGCGGTATGAATATTGAAGATGTGGCACATAACACCCCAGAAAAAATATTCAAAGAATGGGTAAATCCAGGAAGCAGATTAATGCCTTTCCAAGCCCGAAAAATTGCATTCAATTTAGGACTTCAAGGCGAAGCCTTCAAAAACTGCGTAAAATTTGTGACTGATTTATATGATGCATTTATTGGATTAGATTGCGATATGCTTGAAATTAATCCACTTTTTAAAACCAGTGACGAAAAACTAATCGCCGTAGATTGTAAAATGAATCTGGAAGATAATGCCTTAATTCGTCATAAAGATTTAATAGGACTTAGAGATAAATCCGAAGAAGATCCTACAGAAGTAGAAGCAAGCGATAGTAACTTGAATTATGTAAAATTAGATGGCAATGTAGGTTGCATGGTTAATGGGGCTGGTTTGGCTATGGCCACGATGGATATGATTAAATTAAGTGGCGGTGAACCTGCAAATTTCTTGGATGTAGGCGGTGGAGCCAATGCAACTACTGTAGAAGCTGGATTCCGTATTATTTTGAAAGATCCTAATGTAAAAGCAATTTTAATTAATATTTTCGGTGGTATCGTTCGTTGCGATCGTGTAGCACAAGGTGTAGTTGATGCTTACCAAGCTATCGGCGAAATCAATGTACCAGTAATTGTTCGCTTACAAGGTACCAATGCAGAAGCCGCTAAAGAATTAATCGAAAAATCTGGCTTGAAAGTTCAAAGTGCTATTTTATTGAGCGAAGCTGCTGAATTAGTGAATAAAGCAGTAGCTTAAATAGAATTCAACTCTTTTAATATTAAAGTCCTGGTATCCGGGACTTTTTTTATTTGGGTGGCACACAGGCTCTCAGCTTTACGCCGCCTCGTTTTGATGAACGAGTCGGGGTATCGCTTCCATCCTTGCCACAATTCAACGATGTTTTTCGAATCAAATAAAAATTTGAGTAAATCAAAGTCAGCGATTCATTAAGCCCAATCTTGGTTCAATTTTAATACCTTTTCAATTACATCACGTACACAACCCTCCCCGCCTTTCTTTGGAGAAATATACACTGAAATTTGTTTAATTTCATCACAAGCATCTGCTGGGCAACAAGGTAAACTCACTTTACTCATAGGTTCTAAATCAGGCATATCATCACCCATATATAAAGCCGATGATAAATCAATCACGTTGGTTTTCATAATTTCTTGAAGCTTCAAATACTTCTCAGAAATCCCCAAATGAACGTCTGTAATGCCTAAACCATGCAATCTTTTTTTTAAGCCTTCTTCCTTAGCTCCCGAAATAATCGAAATGCTATACCCCTTTTTAATAGCTAATTGTAAAGCATAGCCATCTTTAATATTCATACTGCGCTGCAAGCTACCATCCTGACTTATTAATAAAAGTCCATTGGTGAGTACGCCATCAATATCTAAAATAAAATGTCGAATTTTACTAAAAGTCTCTAAAACCATCATTCAATTATTTTGTCGTTCTTGACTTTTCTATTCCCTGTTCATACACCACATTAGAAGAAAACTTTCCCTTATCATCGTATGTCTTCCAAAGGCCTTGCTTATTTCCATCAACATACATGCCTTCTGCTTTCAGAAAACCATTGTCTGCAAATTCTTTCCAAGAGCCTGTTTGTTTACCTTTGGAATAACTACCTACAGTCACTGCTACTTCTAATTCATTATACGTAGCAGCATGTCCATCTATTTCACCAT
>JAGNOY010000336.1 GCA_017989935.1 Chitinophagaceae bacterium | reverse complement strand
CTAACTACAGATTGCAATTCTAGATATGTTTTTGCAGACCCTTACGTTGGAGGACAGATTGCTGTAGCAGAAGCTGCTAGAAACATTATTTGTTCGGGTGGTGAGCCATGTGCCATCATAGGAGAAGTTACTGATACAGGCAACGTCGAATATTACTTCTACGATGAATGTGTTGCTAGCATTCCGGCTGAATCTTTAGTATTAGGTGGAGGAGCTCCAGTTTATGATAGGGCTTATGAAATGCCTACTTATTTCGAAAAAATAAAAGAATATTCTATTGATTCCATCAATACCCCTTCTAACTTGGTTGAAGTTGCAAAAATATTGGCTGAATCAATTAACTTAAGTTCAAAAAAATGGATTTTCGAGCAATACGACTCTATGATTGGCACTAACACGATGACGACGAATACAAAATCGGATGCAGCTATCGTCAGAGTAAAAGGTACTAAAAAAGCATTGGCACTAACTACAGATTGCAATTCTAGATATGTTTTTGCAGACCCTTACGTTGGAGGACAGATTGCTGTAGCAGAAGCTGCTAGAAACATTATTTGTTCGGGTGGTGAGCCATGTGCAATTACGAATTGTCTGAATTTTGGGAACCCTTACGAGCCAGAAGTTTACTATCAATTTGTTCATGCATTGAAAGGAATGGGTGAAGCTTGCGAAAAATTCAATACTCCAGTTACAGGAGGAAACGTAAGCTTTTACAATCAATCCGTTTATGCAAATAAGACAGTCCCTGTTTACCCTACTCCTACTATAGGTATGTTAGGAATTTTGGATGATTGCTCACAACAAATGTCGCTCAATTTTAAGAAAGAAGCAGATTTCATCTACGTTATAGGACAATTTGTAAACGATATTAGCTCATCGGAATATTTGCGAAAATATCATGATGTGGAATATTCACCAGCACCTTATTTCAATTTGGACGAAGAGTTTTCTAATCAACAAGCAGTACGTCTATTGATAAAAGAAGGATTGGTCAATGCAGCTCATGATGTTTCGGAAGGTGGTTTATTTTTTGCTTTAGCAGAAATGGCTTATGAACAAAAGTTGGGCTTTAGCATTCATACAGATAAAAAAATAAGAAAGGATGCCTTCCTCTTTGGAGAATCGCAAAGTAGAATCGTGGTCACAGTTTCGTCTGCTGATAAAGATCGATTTGAAATGTTTGTAAAAAGCCTCAGATGTCATTTTTCTTTAATAGGTGAGGTCGTCAAAGAAAATTTTGTAGTAGATGGCGAACAATATGGAACAATATTGGAATATAATGATGTTTATGAAAATAATTTATCAAAAATTTTAAATTAAATAAAAGTAGAATGATAAAATTGAATTCAATGATGCGCATTGCTTTTCTTTTTGCTTTGCTCATTTCAGCTATCTCATGTTCGAGTATGAAAGGAACTCATATCAAAGGCGTACTCGCCAATGCAGCTAATCTTCAAATGTTTATAGAAAAGACAAGTTTTGTCGGCGAACCGGTAACTGTTGGTAAAACTGATGCTGATGCAAACGGCAATTTCAAGTTTGATTTTGAAGAAAGTCTTGGTGTAGGAACATACAGAATTCGTGTAGGTCAAAAAGCAATTCCACTTATACTTGATGGCACCGAAAAAAAGATTGAAATCAATGGAGATTTAAATTCTTTAGAGAATTTTACTTACACTGTGAAAGGTTGTAAAGATACCGAAGCTTTGGTAAGCACATTCAAAAAAGTAATGGACAATCAGATGAAACCTGAGGAAGTTCAACAATATGCTACCAAAGAAGCCAGCCCGCTACTTGGTATGGTGATCGCTTTAAGTTACTTCCGCAACAATCCAAGCTTTTTAGAAGTGCATAAAGAAATCCAGAAAAAAATGATGGATAACAAAACTTATGCTCCTTATGCGACGGATTACATGAACTTTATCAATAGTGTAGAACAACAAGCTCAAGTCCAGAAATCTAGCGCTAATATCAAAGTTGGAGAAATGGCTCCTGAAATCGCACTGCCGAACCCTGATGGTAAAACTCTTAAACTCAGCGACCTTAAAGGTAAAGTAGTTTTATTAGATTTTTGGGCAAGCTGGTGTGGTCCTTGTAGAAGGTCTAATCCTCACGTTGTTGAAATCTATGAAAAATACAACAGCCAGGGATTTACTGTTTTTTCAGTTAGCTTAGATGGTATGGAAGATCGCATTCGCGCATCAATTACAGATTCAAACCAACTTCAAGAGCAAGAAGCATCAGCTAAGAAAAAGTGGTTGGATGCTATTGCCAAAGATAATTTGAAATGGAAAACTCACGTTTCTGATCTTAAAAAATGGGATTGCCAACCAGCTAAAATGTACGGAGTTAATTCAATTCCTCGCACTTTCTTATTGGATAAGAATGGAAAAATTGCTGTGATCAATCCTTCGCCAGATATGCTAGAAGAAGAAATCAAAAAATTGTTATAATATATCTACATTTTAAATGAAAAAGGATGCAAGTGTGATCATTTGCATCCTTTTTTTATGTACTGAATTTGATGATACTAAAAGTCGATACGATAATAAAAAAGTGGCAATCTACCCAATTGATATTCCTCTCGGATTGGTGATTGCGAAGGGTCAGCTGGATTTGGCGCCCATGTCAGACTAGATATATTTTTAATATTTAGAACATTCACCAAATCTAAGCCTATCTCATGAGTGATTCCTCGCGCATTTAGCTTGTAATTAAATTTCAAATCAAACCTGAAATAAGGCTTGAATTGTTTTGTATTAAAATCCTTGTCAGTAAATACGACTTCGTTATTAATTGTAGAAGCAATTGTATCTACGATTCCATACCATCGCCCACCTGCAAAGGATATTTTCCCACCAAAATTGATCGTTTGTTTGGCATTGATTACAAATTCTTTTGCAAAAAGCAAATTCGCCAAATACCTTCCATTGAAGGTTGTATTTCTCAGCGTCTGGTCGCTTCCTTTGTATTTTGCATCGAAGACAGAAGCATTGATCATGTAGTAATAGTGATTGGAAAAATTCCTCAATAATGTAAGTTCCAAACCTACATTCCTTCCTGTGCCGTTGTTGGTGAGCTTACGCGGAAATTGCCTTCCGAATCCCGAACCTGCATTGACAAAACTAAAGGCTGTATTTGCAATCGAATCAATCGGA
>JAGNOY010000335.1 GCA_017989935.1 Chitinophagaceae bacterium | reverse complement strand
TTCATCCTTCAGCTGCAATGTATCTACGATGAACAGTCTTATAGATAATCCAACTTGGGGTGCTGCCAATCCAACACCTGTAGCGTTATACATGGTTTCCCACATATTTTCAATGATGGTGTTGATGTCAGGGTAGGATTGATCAATCTCTTTTGCAACCTTCTTAAGAACCGGTTGACCATATGCAAAAATAGGCATTTTCATCTATTCTCTATTCTTGTTAATTTTTAAAATTAATTATCAAACGTATAGCAAAAAACTAAAAACATCAATACAAGGAAGAATTATTATTCCACACATGCGCTTCCATGTACTGCTGCAGTATGATTGCAGCGCTAACTTTATCTATCAAGGATTTATCACGTCTCTTCATTTTTTTTACACCACTTTCTAAAATCACTCTTTTAGCTTCTACACTTGTATATCGCTCATCTTGGCGCTTAATGACTACGTTGGGGTAGTTTTTAGAAATTTTTGATATCAGCTCTTGAATATTTTTTTCGATATGTGTCGCAGAGCCATCAGCATGCGTGGGTTCTCCTACTACAATTGTAGTTACATCTTCCGAAGTAATATATTTTGATAAGTAGTCCAACAACTTATTTGTCTCTACTGTCTCCAAGCCTGAAGCAATCAACTGAAGAGGGTCGGTTACCGCCAATCCTGTTCTTTTTTGCCCATAATCAATTGCTAGTACCCTTGCCATGCTGCAAAGGTAATGAATTATGAGAAAATCTTCAAAACATCAATAATTAAAGATTTTTTTATACATGCCGCTCGGCATGATAAGAGGATCGCACTAGTGGTCCGCTTTCTACATAAGCGAATCCTTTTTGCAAACCTACTTCTTTGTAATGTTGGAAAATATCGGGGTGAACGAACACTTGCACTTCAACATGCATTTTTGTTGGTTGAAGATATTGACCTATCGTAAAAATATCGCAACCATGTGCGATAAGGTCATCCATAATTTGCTCTACTTCTTCAATAGATTCACCCAAGCCGACCATAATGCCAGATTTAGTGCGCTTACCCAACGCTTTGGTGCGTTGAATTTGTTCTAAGCTGCGCTCATATTTAGCTTGAGGTCGAATCTTTCGGTACAGCCGTTGAACAGTTTCCATATTGTGCGATACAATTTCCTGCCCTCCATTCGTCATCTGGAATAAAGCATCCCAATTAGCTTTAACATCAGGTATAAGCGTTTCGATAGTTGTAGTTGGGCAAAGTTGCTTTATTGCTATCACTGTCTGGTACCATATTTCAGCACCTTTATCTTTGAGTTCATCTCTATTTACTGAAGTGATGACAGCGTGCTTTACTTTCATCAATTTTATAGCCTCAGCAACTCTTCTTGGCTCGTCTTGATCATATTCGGTAGGTTTGCCAGTCTTAACTGCACAAAACGAACATGATCTTGTGCAAGTGTTACCTAATATCATGAATGTAGCGGTGCCTGCACCCCAACACTCTCCCATATTAGGGCAATTGCCACTTTGACAGATCGTATGTAGCTTATAATTATCAACGATTTCTCTGACGTTGCGATAGTTTTCTCCAATAGGCAATTTCACTTTGAGCCATTTCGGCTTAGGTTGACGTTGTTCCTTTGCAGCATCTGCTATTGGCAATTCTATCATAATTTAAAGTGTATTTTGTGAAAATTATTTCCTTTTTCCGAGTTGCAAATTTAGGTAAAAATTGAGAAACAATGGCGAATTATCTTGTGTAACCATGATCGGGACTGGACGCAAAAACAGATCTGCCATAACTCCGATTTCAACTGATTTGATCATCTCATCAAAAGCGCCCCAATCAAGTAATAATGCGGATTTGAAGTGTACTCCTGGAGAAACTTTTATTTCTCCCCAACCCTTTGTCAAGCCTGTTCCTCCATAAATAGCATCCGTATCAAGAAATAAGGATTTATTGCTTTCAGAATATTTTTCTGCTACTATGTTGATAGCAACTGGATTATCTATCTGCCTACGTATTAGTTCTAAATAGTATGGTTTCAAAAGCCCTAATGTAGGACCAACAGAAAATGTAGTACCTACTGCCAGACCTCGCTCCTTCGCTTTCTCTGAGTAATACCTCTTCAACCCATAAGATCCGCGGATGACATAAAGCGAATTTTGCTTTCCAAAAACGAAAGATTTTGATACTTTTCCGTTAAAACTTTGTAAATCAAAACTCTGTCTTTGTTCGCGAGGATGGCGCAATTCGCCTATCTCTAATTTATAAAAATAAGTTTTATAATAAGTTCTTATTTTACCAAAACTCATTCCTAAGGCAAAACCTTTAGTGTGAGGTGTAATATCGAAAGTAGTTTCTTTGGAGTAGATGATACCTTTTTTACCAGCTGCTTGTGTGCCTAAATAATCACTTCTCCCAGCTTGTGCTAGCACAAGTGGAATGATACTCATCACAAAAAAAACAGATAAAAGCAGGCGCATGGCTAATTTTTTATAAAAATAGTACTTAATATCTATTAAAGCAATAGTTTAAAACAAGAAAAATCATTTAAGTAAAAAAAAGATATTCCTTTTTAGCCCATCATACTTCGTTCTTTTAACAGCAGAGCGCCGAAAAAGTTGTTGAAAAACCTCTTCAGTAAGCTCTAACCACTGTGTGGAGCGCTCCATATTTTGAAGTTTTTCATTAGCATTAAAGGTTTCTTCGGTATGCGAAGTAGAGAACCTATTCCAAGGACAAACCTCTTGACAGATATCGCAGCCGAATATCCATTTGCTAAATTTGTCCTTGTATTCACTTGGAATTTCACCTTTATATTCAATAGTCAGGTAGGAAATACACTTGTTTGAATCTACGACATAACCATCTTTTGCGATGGCTCCCGTAGGGCATGCATCAATGCACCTCGTACAACTGCCGCAGTAATTTTTGGAAAAAGGTTGGTCATATTCTACTTCTAAGTCAATTATCAATTCCGCCAAAAAGAAATATGAACCTTTGCGAGGATGGATCATCAATGAATTTTTTCCTACCCAACCATTGCCACTTCTAAGCGCCCAATCTCGTTCGAGCACTGGGGCAGAGTCAACAAAACATCTTCCATTCGTCTCCGTAATTGATTCGTTGATAAATTTGAGTAAAGACTTTAATTTATCCTTCAATACATGATGGTAATCCTCTCCAAAAG
>JAGNOY010000034.1 GCA_017989935.1 Chitinophagaceae bacterium | reverse complement strand
CCCTGTATTTAGCCATGGATTTATTAAATTATGAAGAAGGTGCAGAAATTATTACCCCTGCCCTCACCTTCTCAACAACGGTAGCTCCTTTAATAAAAAAAGGATGGGTGCCGGCTTTTGTAGATGTCGAAGAAGGCACTTATAATTTGGATGCTAATAAGGTTGAAGAAATGATTACGCCTAAAACCAAAGCGATGGTGATACCTAATTTGATTGGGAATTTGCCAAATTGGAGGCAGTTGAGAGATATTGCAGACAAGCATAATTTATTTTTGTTAGAAGATAGTGCCGATACAATAGGCGCAGAAATTGATGGATTAAGTAGTGGTCGTTTTACAGATATGAGCACTACAAGTTTTTATGGTTCTCATATCATCAATTGTGGTGGTAATGGTGGCATGCTTTGTGTAAATGAAGATGCACATGTAAATCGTGGTAAATTATTAAGAAGTTGGGGACGTTCATCTTCCTTATTTGTAGAAAGTGAGAAAATAGAAAACAGGTTTAATGTAGAAATTGACGGCATTCCATATGATGCGAAATTTGTGTTTGAAGAGCCTGGTTACAATATTGAACCTTCAGAAATGGGTGCAGCTTTTGGGTTAGTTCAATTAGGTAAGCTAAACAATAATATCGATTTAAGAACCACGCATTACACAAGAATTCGCAAGTTTTTTGAGCAGTACGAAGAGTATTTTATTTTACCTAAACAGTTGCCAAATTCAAGAACAGGCTGGTTAGCATTTGCTGTCACCATTCGTGAAACTGCACCATTTATTCGTCGTGATTTACAAATATTTTTGGAGAAAAGAAATATTCAAACTCGAACAGTATTTACAGGAAATATTTTACGTCAACCAGGCTTTAAGCATTGTGCCCATAAAGCTAGTGTTGCTGGTTACGCCGAGGCCGATAAAGTTATGCGCGGTGGTATGTTGATGGCTTGTCATCATGGATTGAATGAAATACAGATCAATCATATGTTAGAAAGTGTCACTGCTTTTATGGAGAGTTTTTAGGTTTAATTCGCATGACAAATTTTGGTGAGCTTCCTATAGTTCGAACGAGTGATTATAACTATGAACTTCCTGATGAACGCATAGCACAGTATCCTTTGGCTGAAAGAGATTCAAGCAAATTATTAGTTGGTCTAGATCACAACTTTGTGGATGCGTATTATAAAGATGTTGCAAACTATTTACCTTCTAATTCTTTGATGGTGATGAATAATAGCAAGGTAATTCCTGCTAGAATACAATTCGTCAAGGAAACTTCTGGCATCATAGAAATATTTTGTTTAAATCCAGCGCAAGGAATTCCAGAAACAGCTTTGGCCCAAAAAGGAAAAAGTGTTTGGCATTGTATGGTTGGTGGTTTAAAAAAATGGAAACAAGGTGAGCCCTTAAAATGGAACATTTCTGGTGAAAGAACTTTAATAATTCAGGCTAGCTTGATTGAAAAAACTCAGCAAGACATCTTAATAGAATTTACTTGGAATGATGAAAGTGTTTGTTTTTCAGACATATTACAACAGCTAGGTCAGATGCCTATTCCGCCCTATTTAGCAAGAACTAGTGAGGCTTCAGATCAAGAAAATTACCAGACTGTTTATGCGCAAAAAGAAGGGAGTGTAGCTGCTCCCACTGCTGGCTTGCACTATACACAAGCGTTGTTAGAAAAAATTAAACACAAAGGCATTCATATTGCACAAACTACTTTACATGTCGGCGCAGGAACTTTTAAACCTGTGAAAGATGAATTCGCTCATAGGCATTTGATGCATGCAGAATGGGTGGAAATTGAACTTGATTTTTTAGTAGAATTAATTCAGCATGACACCATAATATGTGTCGGCACAACAAGTCTAAGAACTGTTGAAAGTTTGTATTGGTATGCATATCATGCATATGAAAATGGCGAATTGCCTGGACAAGATTTTACTTTAAATCAATGGGTTCCTTATTCAATATTGAAAGAGATTCCTGGACGAAAAGTATTATTCAGTCATTTAAAAGACTTACTTGAACAGCAAGGTTTGATCAAACTTATATTTAGTACTTCATTAATGATTTTACCAAGCTATCAATTTCGGGTATGTTGTATGCTACTTACAAATTTTCATCAACCACAAAGCACCTTATTGATGTTGGTTCATGCCTTTTATGGTGATCGTTGGAAAGCTCTTTACGCCCATGCGATGAAAAATAATTATCGCTTTTTAAGCTACGGAGATGGTTGTCTTTTAGAAGTAGAAAAGAAGCTAATTGATTAAGAAAATTTGAATAAGCTGAATGAACCTAATTCTTTTTGATAGAATTTGATATGCATGTATTCTAACTTACCGTATTCATTTAGTCGAAAAGTTTTTTTAATCAACCTTGAACTTCCTACGATTCGTTCACGTACAGTGACAAGCTTGTTTCTTGTGATGATATCAATTTTTTCTGTAGTAAAATAGGCTTGAGAATTAAAAAATTGCTGATAATAGCCTTGAATTTTTTCTTTGCCTGTAAGTTTTGTCACTGTATATTCATCTGAAGTGATTTCATTACTTGGCAATTCGATCGAAGCGTTTTCAGAAAAGGATTTCATCATGCTTTCAATATCCCTTCTGTTCCATGCATTTGAGTATTGATCGTAAATATTTTCTATTATAAATCTAAATGACATAAAACAAATTTTATTTCAATCATAAAAGTATACATTCTAATTCACAATAAATATATTTTCTTTAATATTTATTATAAATTAATATGTAGCGAAATATGTACAATTAGTCGATTTTAGCTTTTTAAACTTCTTTAATCAACAAAGGATAGGGTTCAAAAATTAATTGATAATTCTTGAACAAGCATATAATATCAAACATGAACTTTGTAAATGACCGGAATTAAAGTAGCTAAAAGTTTGAATTTACCTTACTTTTAGCGAGAAAAATTGACTTTAAAACTACCTTATTTAAAGGCGTTAATTCCTGTCACATCCATACCAGTAATCAATAAATGAATATCATGGGTTCCTTCATAAGTTACCACGCTTTCCATATTCATCATATGTCTCATAATAGAATATTCACCTGTAATACCCATGCCACCATGCATTTGACGAGCTTCACGTGCCACATTTAAGGCAATTTCACAACTATTTCTTTTGGCCATACTCACTTGTTGAGGCGTTGCTTTGCCTTCATTCATTAATACACCTAAACGCCATACTAATAGCTGCCCCTTGGTGATTTCAGTAATCATTTCAGCCAATTTCTTTTGTTGTAATTGAAATCCTGCAATCGGCTTTCCAAATTGACTACGTTGTTTAGTATATCTCAAAGCACTATCATAACAATCCATCGCTACGCCCAAAGCGCCCCAAGCAATACCATATCTTGCTTTGGTTAAGCAGCCTAATGGACCTTTTAAACCTTTAATTTCAGGGAAAATATTTTCCTTAGGCACTTTCACATTGTCAAAAACTAACTCCCCTGTGCAACTTGCACGCAAACTCCATTTGCCATGAATTTCTGGTGTGGAGAAACCTTCCATGCCTCTTTCTACGATCATTCCTCTGATTATGCCTTCTTCATCTTTTGCCCAAACTACCGCCACATCCGCATAAGGTGAATTGCTAATCCACATTTTAGATCCATTCAAAATCACATGATCTCCTGCATCTTTGATATTTGATAACATACTATCCGGATTACTTCCTGCGTCAGGTTCAGTTAATCCAAAACAACCTAACCACTCTCCACTAGCTAACTTAGGTAAATATTTTTTTCGTTGTTCCTCACTGCCATATGCATAAATAGGAAACATCACCAAACTTCCCTGAACACTAGCTGTACTGCGCATTCCACTATCACAACGCTCAATTTCTTGCATCATTAAACCATAAGAAATATAATCTAATCCGCCGCCGCCATATTCTGTAGGAATCGTAGGACCAAACACGCCCAACTCCCCCATTTGCGGAACTAGATGCTTAGGGAAATGACAGTTTTGCGCCCATTCTTCGATATTCGGACTCACTTCTTTCTTTATCCAAGCTCTCACCATATCCCGAATAAGCTTGTGCTCTTCGGTATATAAATCATCTACTGCATAATAATCTGGATGTTGATATAAGTCTTGTGCCATAATGTAAAATTTGTGCGCAAATATAACAAGCAGAAAGCATAAACAAAGTTTGCATGCTTGTTTTTATCCTTCCTTCAAGATACTTTTCTGTTATATTCTATTGGGGCTGTCAGCAACGGTACTTTCATCAACCTATTCCGCGCTTTCAGCTTTAGTGCGGATGAATTTTAATTTGATCAGTCAACCATCCGCAGCTATCGCTTCAATCGCGCAGCCTTTCAACGGTTTAACTATATGCAGCTTTTTCAAAAGCCATATACCTTTCCTGAAATATATACATATACATAAGATTGGAAAATAATTTCTCGCCGAATCTAGAATACTTTCTATATTTAACTTCATATCTACAGTTCATGAATTCTTTTTCATCTTTCATTTCAACACACATTAAATCTGCATGTGTGTTGATTATTTTACAACTTTTCACAATTCAATCATTTGCCCATCTTGAAGATGATGAAAGAAAAAAACCAACAAAAGGCATCTTACATCACTTCACGTGGAGAGCCACTTTTTTAAATGGAGCTATCGGCATGCCACCTCATTTCATCAATGGCAGATTACATCCAGGCGTGGATTTAGGCTTTCAATCAGACTTATTCAGAAAAAATAAGAAAAACAAGATCGACTATACCCTACTCGCAGGCTACTTTTCGGTCAGATCACTACAATCTTTAACCTATCTTAAACCAGGTATAGGTTATGCAATTAAAGTTTATAAATCTACTTATATTAGACCTAACCTGAATGTAAGTGCCATGTATGTTCGTCAAATCAACGAAGAATTTAAATTTGTAAGTCCTGGTAAATACGAAATAGTTAGGCATGCTAGATTTCAGGTTATGCCATCTTTAGGTGTAGAAGCATTAATTTCCATAAGCAAAATAAAAGCGCGTCAACTCAATTTAATTCTTGGTTATGAATTTGGCATGCAATTACCTTTCAGTGAAATTTCTTCTATACTACCCATCAATCAACTTCATCTAGGGTTTCAATACAAACCAATCCATTAATTCATAATACTTCTATGCCTATATCTCAAAAATTACTAGTCTTTGGATTTATCATACTGAATGTTTCAATTAGTTCTTGCGTTAAAAGAGAAACTGATCAAGCAGTGCTCGCTTGTAATGATAACTATGGATGGATGGATAGTAGTGCGACTCATCCTAAAAATGCGGTGTATACTCAATTAATCGAAAACTTAACGAATATAGGATTGCCAGGCATTTCACTCATGATAGAAGATCAACAAGGCATCTGGTATAAGAGCAGCGGCTTTGCAGACATTGGCCATAATACACCTATGCAATCTTGTCACTTAGGTAAGATTGCAAGTGCCACTAAATTATTTACTGCCGTGATGATTTACAAATTAGTTGACTTAGGTAAGATCAAATTAGACGATCCAATAAGCTTGTATGTTGATGCAGATTTACTGAAAAAAATCAAGAATAGTGAGCAGGTGAAAATCAAAGATTTATTGGCGCATAGCAGTGGTATTTATGATATTGTATTTGATTCAGAATTTATTTTATACACCTTTAATAATTTAGATAAAGAAAAATCCTATGAGAAACTATTGAGTTTTGCATTTAATAAAGAGGCTGCCTTTGCTTACAATACCAAACAAGACTATAATCAAACCTTAAATCATGTGTTGCTTGCCATGATAGTAAATTCAGTCACAGGCCAAGACCAATCTATTTATTTAAGAAATGAAATATTAAATCCGTTGCATTTGACAAATACTTTTATTCGTCCACAAGAAAATATTCCTTGGACACAGGTTGCAAAAGGTTATTATGATTATAGAAAAGAAGGCATACTTCAAGATCTTACACCCTTATATACGGGCGATGGAAAGGGCTTTACTGGCATTTATAGCAATCCTAATGATTTACGCTTATTTGGCAATGCCTTATTCCGTGAAAAAACATTGATCAGTGCGGCAATGTATAATTCTATGACACATCTTGACAATATAGATACAACCCTCGGTTGTGCAGGCGGTTGCAGGGCAAAACTTGTGAATATAAATGGTCAACAAGTTAGATGGTATGGTCATCCTGGAGGTGAAGTGAATTATGCATCAGGCGTGTTTTATAGTCCTGATAAGAAAGCCACCATTTCGTATATCGTGAATTATGGGGTTGCTTTTAGCGAGTTAGGCGCTTATACACAAGCATACTATGATTTCAGGCAAAAACTATTTGAAGAGGTTTCGCGATAAGGTGATGAATATCATTTTCTAGTTATGCTATATGAAGTTTCTTTGCATGAACAAAATAGTAAACCATGCAACTTAAACTTTTAAATTTTGTTTTAATCGTCTCTTCATTGATTGGATATTTAGCATGGGGAGGAAATCAACACATGTATCTATTTCAAGCTGAAGCTGAAATAATTTCAAAACTATTTACAGATCCTTTATCTGTGTTGCATCCATTTACCATTTTCCCCATGTTAGGACAATTGCTATTGCTAGTGACATTATTTCAAAAAAAACCTAGCAAGGTATTGACTATAATCAGTCTCATTGGGCTTGGTATTTTATTAGCCTTGATGTGCTTTATTGGCATTATAAGTAGCAATCTCAAGATAATTATATCTACGCTTCCGTTTTTAGTGACAGCTACAATAACCATGATTTACTTGATTAGAACAAGAAAGAAAATTTGATAAATATAGGATCTTGTATTGCGGCAAGGATAGTAGTGGAAAGCCCGCATCCCGAGAGGCTTCTCGACACTTGAATTTAATTGAAATAATCATAGCCGATTCGGGAGTGGACTTGGAACGAATAGCCTGTGTGCCGCCCAAAAATAAACGCTTTAAGTGTGTTAAATATTATTAAATCAATGACAAGCTAGCGCAGAGGAATTACATTTGCGTTTGTGAAAAAAGTATTTCCGCTGATCATTGCTTTGATTGCCCTTTCATTGCTCGGCCTAATTTATCTTCAGGTAGAATGGATTCGAGGCGCCATGAAGCTTAAAAGAGAGCAATATGATAATGATATTTATTCGAGTTTGAATAATATCAAAGACAGTATCAACAATAAGAAGAATAAAGATGTACTAGGTTTCATTTTTCAATCACCTGTATTATCATTTAGTAATTACATTCCGACTTCGAGAGTAATTAGCAATTATCAATTAAAGGAAATTATTAAATATGAATTAAAAAAGAAGCATATCAAACAAACGTTTGAATTCTGTATTGCGAATGAGGCGCGCTTGCCTATCATGTTTAGCACTGGTTACAAAACAGAATTTATGGAAGCTAATAATAATTATCAAACCTTTTTGAATGGGGAGAATATTATTAACAATGAAGTGTTGAATGTATATATGTTAGAACCTGAAAATTATTTTCAAAATCATTTAGCCTCCTTATTGATTTTTGCGGCCTTGTTTACTTCGATTATCATTGCGGCATTTATGTTGACTATTAAAGCCTTGTTGAGTCAGAAAAAACTATCAGAAATTAAATCTGATTTTATTAATAACATGACACATGAATTTAAAACACCTATTGCAACAATTCAGTTGGCTACAGATGCCATGAACAATGAAAAAGTAATTAATAACATAGATCAAATAAAATATTATAGCGGCATTATCAAAGAAGAGAATCGAAGAATGAACAAGCAAGTGGAGAAAATACTTCAAGCATCGCAATTAGAGAAAGATGAGATTAAATTGACCATGAAGAAATTAAATATTCATGAGATGATTGAGCGGGTTGCCTCCCATTCACAATTGCAAATAGAAGAAATTGGTGCGAAATTTACTATTCATCTTGAAGCAGAGAATCCGTTTATCATGGCCGATGAAGTTCATTTTACAAATATCATTTACAATTTAGTTGATAACGCCATTAAATATTCGAAAGAAAATCCAGAAATTACGATAAGTACAAAGAATGCTAGTGGTAATATTTTAATCAGTGTAAAAGACAATGGCATCGGCATGGATAAGGACACACAGAATAATGTGTATGAGAAATTTTTCAGGGCGCATACTGGAAACTTGCATAATGTAAAAGGATTTGGCTTAGGGCTTACCTATGTGAAGAACATTGTAGATTCACACAAAGCAAAAATTACCCTTGAAAGTGAATTAGGTCAAGGGAGTAAATTTACGGTGGTTATAAAAAGTGTTTAATTACATGATCGAATTAAAGCGATATCTCCTTTTTTTAATATATTCGCTTCATGTCTAAAAATATATTAGTTGTTGGAGCAGGTCCTGTGGGCTGTGTTATGTCTGAAAGATTTGCCAATGTTTTAGGATGTCAAGTAACATTGATAGATAAGAGAGCGCATATTGCTGGAAATTGTTTTGATAACACCCATAAAAATGGATTACTTTATCATCAATATGGTCCTCATTATTTCAGAACAAATGATAAAGCGTTATTTGAATATCTATCCAAATTCACAGAATGGATTCCAGGTAATTATTATGTAACTAGTTTCTTTAAAAATGAATTTTATCCATTTCCGATTAATTTAAAAACTTTAGCTAAGTTTTTTAAAAGAGACTCCTTAACTCCTAAAGAAGCTGAAGAACTATTAGAATCAAAAAGAGAGAAAATTGCATCTCCTGAAAATTCAGAAGAATTTGTTCTATCTAGAGTTGGGCGAGAAATGTATGAAGCATTTTATTTAGGTTATACACTCAAACAATGGGCACTTCATCCAAAAGAATTATCTCCAAGTGTTTGTGGTCGAATACCAATTCGGTTTAATGAAGATTGTCGCTATGTAGACCATGAATACCAATTCACGCCTAAAGACGGGTTTACAAAAATGTTTGCAAAAATGATTGAACATCCATTGATAAATCTCAAGCTTGAAACAAACTTTGAGGAAGTAAACAAAGATTATGATATCATCATTTATACAGGAGCCATTGATGAATATTTTAATTATTGTTTTGGCAAGCTTCAATGGCGTTCTCTTGAATTTGATTTTAAAGTAGTAGATCAAGAATTTGTGCAGGATAATGTGCAGATCAATTATTCTAACGATCATGATTATACTAGATCAGTGGAGATCAAACATGTAACGAAACAAAAACATGCTCAAACTATTGTTTCCTATGAATATCCAACAGATAAAGGTGACCCTTACTACCCAATTCCAACAGAGAACAATCAACAACTTTATTTAAAGTATCAGGAACTGGCAATTCAAGAAACTAAAGAGAAAAATGTATTTTTTTGTGGAAGACTTGCAGAATATAAATACTATAATACTGACGAAGTAATTTTAAAAGCATTTCAAACTTTTGAAGAAATTAAAAAATCAAAGTTTGAAGTAATTTAAATCGACTTCATTTGTGCTTCTCTCAATTGTTTAAACAATTTAAAGCCATGTTTTATGAATGAAAATGTTTTAACACTTGCTGACCCACCTATCCTGTCTCTAAAATGAATTTTAACCCATTTTATTTTCGACACTTTATTGCTTTTTACTGAAATAAGAATATTTGCTAGATGAAAATCTGTAGGAATGTTGTAAGCAATTTTTTTCATCACCTCAGCATGAATAAGCCTATAAGGGGTATTTGCATCTCTGATAAATTGAAAAGTTGCAAACCAAGTAAACACGGTAACAAAAAGTGAAACAATCATTCTTTTAATGCCATCATCTCTGGTTGAACGAACACCATAGATACATTGATTATTTGAAGTATGTTTAATTAGCTCATCAAAATAAATAGGATCACATTGACCGTCGCTATCAATTTGAAATATCCAGTCGGCATTATGCTCTAATGCTAATTTATAGCCAAATATACATGTTTGACCATGACCAGAATTTTCTTTGTTGACAATTTTTAATTGAGGGAAATCTTGGCTGCAGTTCTCTAATATTTTAAGGGTATTATCTTTGCTTCCGTCATTTAACACACATAATACATAATTTAAACCTAGCTGGTCTAATTTTTGGCGCCATTCTTTTAAAACAATCAGAATAGAATCTTGCTCATTGTAGACCGGCATCACAACCCAAAGATTATTAATTTGCATATTTGAGTTTTAAAAAATTAAAAAAAAAGACCTCATTGCTGAGGCCCTATTCAAAGCTTGTGACCGCGTTAGGATTCAAACCTAAAACCCCCTCATCCGTAGTGAGGTACTCTATTCAGTTGAGCTACGCAGCCATTCTAAAAATTAATTTTTAGGAGTGCAAACATAATGAATACTTTTGTGACAACAAAAAAAATATCATGAATATTGAACTATGGACACTTGGCAAAGAACGTTCAAAAGGAATAGATCAAGCTATAGATGAATATACCCAAAGGATTAATAGATATTTGTCATTTCAAGTAGTCACCATAGATAACGCAAAAATTCCCAAACAACTACCCAAAAATCAAATTCTACTAAAAGAAGTTGAGCTAGTTTTAGCGAAATTAAATGAGAGAGATATGCTAATTTGTCTTGATGAACATGGAAAATCTTTCACTTCTGTCAAATTTGCTGAAAAAATGAATCAACTACTGAGTCAATCCTCAGGTCGTATTATATTTCTTATTGGTGGAAGCTTTGGTATTCACGAAACGCTCAAATCCAAAGCCCAGATGCTTTTGAGACTTTCAGACTTTACTTTTCCCCATCAGTTAGTTCGTCTATTATTTACCGAACAGCTCTATCGAGCCTTTAGTATTTTAAACAATGAAAAATATCACCACGAGTAATTGGAAAAAAGAGATTTTATTTTACCTTTGCGCACCTTCAAGGTTTTACTTGATATGGCGAGATAGCTCAGTTGGTTAGAGCGCAGCACTCATAATGCTGAGGTCCCGAGTTCAAATCTCGGTCTCGCTACCAAAAATCCCGATTTATTCGGGATTTTTTTTTCTATATAACTAAGAAAATACATTCTTCATTCCACCTTTATTTAACACTTGATATACTTCAACTAAAACTAGATCACTTAAATTTGCGAACTCATGAAATTAATCTATACTTTACTTTTACTGCATCTCACATTTGCAATCTCGGCGCAAACCGCAAATGTAAAAGGCAAATTAATTGATGCTGAAACTAAACAAGGAATTGAATTTGGAACTATCAGTTTTAAAAATTCACTTGATTCTGCAAACATCCTGGGAGGCAAATCAAAAGAACAAGGAAACTTCAATATCCCAAATATCCCCTTTGGCAGCTACGTGGTTACTTATTCTTCTATCGGATATTCATCAAAAAAAGTAAAATCAGTTGTAATTAACCAGGCAGAAGTAGATTTAGGTAAAATTGAAATTGCTCCAAACAAAAAAAATCTTAAAGATGTAAATATCATTGGTGAAAAAGCAACTGTTGAACTTGGAATTGATAAAAAAACATTTAATGTAGACAAAAATATAACCTCAGCTGGTGGTACAGCTGCAGACATACTTCGAAATGTACCTTCAGTAAACGTAGATTTAGATGGTAATTTAAGTTTGCGAGGCAAAGAGAATATTACCTTATTGGTAGATGGCAAACCTTCTTCAATGTTTGGCAACGACCCACAAACTGCACTCAACTCTATACCGGCAGCCAGCATAGAAAGTGTGGAAGTGATCAC
>JAGNOY010000334.1 GCA_017989935.1 Chitinophagaceae bacterium | reverse complement strand
ATTGTACACAGCAATTCCTTTTTCTGTGAGTATCCAAATAAAACCCTTATCATCTTGAAGTATTCGATAACAAATATTAGAAGGCAATCCATTTTCAGCAGTAAAATGTTTAAATGGAATCACTTGGGCCTTCCCAAGTAAAGAATAAATTAATATGCATAAAAGTAAATAATACTTGTTCAATCAGCTATCATTTTGATTTCACAAGATACATTGAAGGCAGTTAAAAGTTAGGTTAGAAAGTAATAATTTTGGTATCTATCCAATTAAGTGATTAAAAGTAAAAACATATTTCTAGCAGCTTGAAAATTAGGGTCCCCAAAAATTCAGTTGCGGTGTGCAGATACAAAGTTGGGGGCAAAAGAATGGATATCCCTTTAAAAAGTGCGTAATATCAAAGCTAAACGACTACATTTGTTGCTCAAAATTTCACTTCATGAGTATTCATCAAGAAAATAAAGAATTTAAGAAAATAACCACGCATGCTTTGCTCGCCATGAAGCAACGAGGAGAAAAAATTTCTATGCTAACAGCTTATGATTTTTCTATGGCTACAATTCTTGATGATGCAGGTATAGATATACTTTTAGTGGGCGATAGTGCAAGTAATGTGATGGCTGGCCATGAAACAACCCTACCGATTACTTTAGATCAAATGATTTATCATGCAGCCTCTGTAATACGTGCTGTTAAAAGAAGTTTGGTGGTAGTAGACTTACCATTCGGATCTTATCAAGGCAATAGTAAAGAAGCACTTAATAGCGCCATTCGTATTATGAAAGAAGCCGGTGCTCATTCGATTAAGATGGAAGGTGGTGAAGAAATTATAGATTCCGTAAAACGTATTATTTCTGCAGGTGTACCTGTGATGGGTCACTTAGGACTTACACCGCAAAGCATTTACAAGTTTGGCACGTATAATGTGCGCGCGAAAGAAGAAGAAGAAGCTTTGGAACTTATCAAAAATGCAAAATTATTAGAAGAGGCAGGATGCTTTGCCATTGTGTTAGAAAAAATTCCGGCAGAGCTTGGAAAGAAAGTGGCCGAAGAATTAAAAATTCCGATTATCGGCATTGGAGCGGGTATGCATGTGGATGGCCAAGTATTGGTTATGCACGATATGTTAGGAATCAACAAAGAATTTAATCCTCGATTTCTACGAAGATATTTGAATATGTACGAGCAAATACATGATGCGACTAAGCAATATATTGCTGATGTAAAAAGTGGCGATTTCCCGAACGAAACGGAACAGTATTAGTATATTTATTTGGGTGGCAACCGCGCTTTACGCTGCAATCCATCTCGTTTTGAAGAACGAGATGGGATTTTCGCTGCAATCGCTGCCACAATACAGCAATCCTAAGGATATGCAGCAGCTAAAACTATATTGTTGCTTTTGATTTTAATAGAATCATTTGCATCCGCATAATTGTATAAATAGGTATCCACAGTACCTCTGACTTTAATTGTCTTTTCTCCTTTTGCATTAGGGTCATAAAACGAAAAATCAGTGAAAGTAAACACAGGATTACCGCTTTGATTAATGCCTTTAATATTTTTATATGACCTATAATCTTTCCCATTTTTTATCCATGTGATAATAAAGGCTGATTTGTTCAATCGGGGAATTACAGAAGTTAAGGTTGTTGAGGTTGTTGTATAATTGTAATTCGCAAATTCTGTTTGATTGAAAAAACTTGCACTAATTTTTTTCTTAAAAGTGCTGCTATTACATGAGCCATTTGAAGCATTCAAGGTAATGGTATAAACACCAGGATTATTATAAATACTTGAATCTGTTTGACCTAAACCTATAGACCCATTGCCATAATTCCAAAGATAAGAGCTAAAACCTTGATTGGCATTCACTGCTACCATCTGAGTGATTGAATCGAAAACATAGGAGAACTGGGGTCTACAAGGAGATTGAAAATCTACATTGATTTGATTAATGATAGTATCTAACACACTAGGAGCAGAATAAATATGTCTGACATTTTTAATACCTCCAGAAGTAAACACATGTGTAGGTGAAGCCAAAGTGGATACACTTCCATCTCCGAAATCCCATTGATGATTGCCTGATAAAAATTCTGGTATAAAGGTAAATGTTTCTACATTCGTGGTTGAAACAATTGAGTCCAAAGAGAATGACTTAAAGGTATTTCCTGAAAATAAATCTTCAATTTTACTTACCAAAAAATTAGAGTTGCTTGCATCTATGTCTTTCACTTCAAAAGAAAGATAAGGCTCACAATTCGTGCAATTGTCTTTAGCTAAATAACTTTTTAAAGTAACCAAATTTTGCGTGTCTTTAAAAAACCCAGTGAACATATATATGTTATTTACACCCGCTTCAAGATTAACCGAATCTCCACCTATGGTTCCTTTGAACATGAATACGGGTTGTCCTGAATTGGAACTTGGTACTTCATTCTTACTACATGAAACTAGAAAAGAAAGGAGCACAGCCATGTACAAAATAGCTTTCATCATTTCGATTTTTTTATTAGATAATAATATGTCTAAGGCACTTTGCATTTGTTATAATAATTAAGGTTCGTTACGGCTAAATGAATATTTCAAGCCAATTGAAATTCTTGTCTGCGTATTTTTATTGGTATTATTAAAATAAGCATTTTTAGTCATATCCATAAATCCTTGTTGCAGGTTTAATTGTATCATCATTTTTTTAGAGAGTTGATATCCATATCCAGCACCAAGAAAGAAATCGAATGGATTAAATCCTGTACTATACCCATTCTTAGTCATGGAATTAGCCGTTTGATTTTCCTTTACAGCACTAGAAACATCCAATGAATAGCTTGCACCAATACTTGCCATCAGAAATTGGTTTTTCATGACTTGATAATATAAAGAAATAGGCATATAAATTTGAAAAAGCTTTTTATGCACGACTGAAAGTTGAGAAGAATCAAATCCGAATGAATAATTATAATTTGTCACTTTTTTCATGGTATTCAAGCCATTAAAATAGGTAAATCCGACTTGTGAGGCTAAGGTAATTTTAGGTGAAATTGTTTTTTCAATACCTGCACTTACACAAGGTGCAAAACCCCATGAAATAGGAGACTCTACATTTCCTTTAAACCCTTTATTCATATTAAGTCCTGCATGAATGAAAAAACTAATTGGTTTGGGTGCGAAG
>JAGNOY010000333.1 GCA_017989935.1 Chitinophagaceae bacterium | reverse complement strand
TAGAATGGAAAGCCCATCTCGTTCTTCAAAACGAGATGGCTTGCAGTGATAGCCTGACCCATTACGCCTACTATGTTCATGTTTGAAGTAGCAAGCACTCTTGGCGCAAGGGGGCGCGCCCAAAAGGTATTAGTCTACAATGACTTTTCTAAAGAATAACTCAAAATTTGTGTGGCAAAGAAAAATTTACCTCAACTCTTGTCAAGATACTATATTTGCACCCAACTCAAGGTTTTATGTCCGAATTTCTCACTAAAGATATTGATGAAAGTAAACAAGGTTCTGTATTAGAATCGTTTGTGCATCAAGATGCCTCTAAAAAGTTTTTTATTGAAAGTTATGGATGTGCCATGAACTTTAATGACAGCGAAATTGTGGCTTCTATCTTGCATGAACAAGGTTATGGGGCTACCACCAACTTGGAAGACGCCAATTTAATTTTAATCAATACTTGTTCCATTCGAGATAAAGCAGAGCAAACGGTGCGTTTTCGATTGAATCATTTTAAAGGACTGAAAAGACGAAATAAGCATTTGTTAGTAGGGATATTGGGATGTATGGCTGAAAGACTCAAAGAAAAATTGCTCGAAGAAGAAAAGCTAGTCGATCTTGTAGTGGGGCCAGATGCCTATAGAACATTGCCTGCCTTGATTGCTGAAGCAGATGGAGGACAAAAGTCGGTGAATGTATTGTTGAGTCGTGAAGAAACCTATGGCGATATCAATCCTGTGCGCCTAGATGGCAATGGGGTTTCGAGTTTTGTGAGTATCATGCGTGGATGTAATAATATGTGTAGTTTTTGCGTGGTGCCTTTCACTAGAGGTCGAGAAAGAAGTCGTGATGCAAATTCGATTGTGTTAGAAGCTCAAGCGCTTTTCGATCAAGGGTATAGAGAAGTTACCTTGCTTGGTCAGAATGTAGATAGTTATCGTTGGGAAGATAAAGAAACCAAAGAGGTGGTGAGTTTCGCAAATTTGATGGAAAGGGTAGCCCTCATTGATCCTAAGCTTAGGGTAAGATTTAGTACCTCGCATCCTAAGGATATTACTGATGACGTGTTGTTTGTGATAGCAAAGTATGATAATATCTGTAATTACATTCATTTGCCTATACAAAGTGGTAGTACTAGAGTGCTTCAATTGATGAATAGAACCTATACCAAAGAATGGTATTTGCATAAGGTAAAGCGTATTCAAGAGATTATTCCGGGCTGCGGTTTAAGTACCGATATTATAGCCGGATTTTGTACGGAAACAGAAGAAGACCATCGTGAGACTTTAGATGTATTTTCTATTTGTCGCTTTGATTTTGCTTATATGTATGAATACAGTGAAAGGCCTGGCACCTTGGCTGCAAGAAGATATGCTGATGATGTGCCCGCTGAAGATAAAAAAAGAAGGCTAGCAGAAATCATCGAATTACAAAGAAGAATTAGTCATGAAAGTAACTTGGCCGATGTAGGTAAAGTGTTTGATATATTAGTAGAAGGACCTTCTAAAAAGAACAAAGAAGATCATTGTGGGAGAAATGACAAAAATAAAATGGTTATTTTTCCAAAGGGCAGTACACAAAAATGTGATTATGTGAAGGTGAAAATTTTGTCTTGTACTTCAGGAACTCTTTTAGGTGAAATTGTAGCCTAACCTACAAAATCTGAATGCTATCTTCAAGATGTAGCGCATCCATAATATATTGTATTGATTTAGGATTTGGTTCTAAAGAGAATTGGCTAATATCGTCCATGATGAGGTTAAGTTGGGTGGCCTCGTCTCTAAGAGCTTGATGGGTGTTTAGCGATTGGCTAATTGTACGGCTGAGATCTGGTGTAGTTTCGTTGAAGATGTACAATAATAAGTCGTTGTTTGTAAATTTTTGCATGGTATCAATTTTTATTCATTGATACTTAAACGCAGGATATTCATTTTAATTATAAATTGTTTTCCTTATTAACAATTCGTTGACAAACGGAATTAGCATGCAAAAAGTTCTTTTCAAATATACAGAAACCAATTTTCGGCAAAGCGAGCACTACTGAGTTTGATAGAATACACAATTCACTTTCAAGTCTATATTTATAAAAAAGAAATTGAGCACAACATGTATTGTACAATTTAAGCATGTCATAAGTAGGACCTTCTGAAATTCTAGCTTCACTTTTCATTCAAATGTCGCAATACAGCCTCAAGCTGCAAGTATTTGCATCATCGTTTGCTCAACAATTTGGTAATATTCAGTCTATACTTTCGGTTCAGTTTTCCCGAAAATATCACCCATGTTTTTTTCTGCATTGCCCATAAAATCTTTCAAACTTGCCATGCCTTTTTCTTGTAATTCGGTCATGTAGGATTTTACTGTTTCGGTGGCTTTTTCAGCTTCATCTTTTAAATTATTTGCTTGATCCTTCAGTTTGGTCATTAATTCTTCCTGTTCTTCAGGTGTCATGCTTTGGTATTTCATGATGGCGGCTCCAGCTGCAGCACCAAGTAAAAATGTAGCGATATGTTTTGCGTTTACACTCATAGAATTTTTTTTAAGTTATCTGTAATTATAAATTTTCATAGGGTCAAATAATGAAGCGGGTATTACAGCATTCATGACTATCTTATCAACTAAGGTTGTTCCAATAGTAGATATATTTTTTTTCGATATCACGATGCCTTCTTTCAATTTTTCATATTGTTCAAATTGTATGGAAGACTCATATTCAGTGCCGATTTTTATTCTCTGCGTAATTAACATGGTTTTACTATCTATATAAATATATTCTGTCCTACCTGAAGGATAGCGCATGATGAACTTGTAGTATACATTGTCCCCTATATATTCTAAAGGCAGTAAATCAACCTCTCTGTGTTTGGATTCATAAAATAAAAATGGATCCTCAAAATCCATGTCTTCCTGCATGCTTACAAATTCTGATTCACCCATCTTCACTACTTTTTCATCAGTATCTGGAAGCATTTTCCAGCCTTCCTTTTCGAGTAGAAGAATAAAGTATTTCATTTCTTTTGCACTCGCATCTCTTCCATTGAAAGTAATATCTTGTCTAAGAGATTTGTTTTTAATTATTTGTTTGTTGAGTCTTATTGTTTCGCCTTCATTGGAAATGCTCGATTGTATTTGGACTGACTTAATAGCAGCCCAATTTTTTTCACCACCAATGCTATCGATATG
>JAGNOY010000332.1 GCA_017989935.1 Chitinophagaceae bacterium | reverse complement strand
AAGCATGACCAGTTAAATTGCCTCGTATGACCATTTCTATTTCAAAAGGTACGCATTTTAAGCCTATGCTCACATTAGGTAAGGGCACATTTAATACCCAATTTGGACAAATATCTTCGGTGGCTTTTAAAAACTTTGCTGCAATTTGATTTAATACTTGTCCTTTTCCAGGAATTGGTCGTGGAAGTATCACATCAAAGGCAGATATTCTATCGCTGGCATGCATTACCAACAAGCGATCGTGAATCGTATATACATCCCTAACTTTACCTCGATAAAAATATGTTTGCCCTTCAAAATTCATGTCGTTTATTTTTTTGCAAATTAAATCAATAAACATGGACGAAAGAAGCTTGTTTAAGATTCTTGTTCAAAAAAGCTAAAGAGGGTAGTGCCGTAGTTTTTGACCTTTAAAAAATTAGGGTGATTTTCGTAATTATTTCTGGGTGTATGTTCTAATACAAACCAACCTTCAGGCAAGAGTAATTTTTTTTCGAAAATCAATTTAGGTAAGTTGTCGATAGTGTTTAAGGCGTAAGGCGGACCCGCGAAAATAAAACTAAATTGTTTGTCGCAGGCTTCAATAAACTTAAATACTTCCATGCGAAATAGTTTGACCTGTTCTATTTTTAAGTCTTGAATATTTTTCTGAATAAAGGCATACATTTTTGGATCTTGTTCTACGATAGTTAAATCACAGCATCCTCTGGAGGCCAATTCATAAGATATAGAACCAGTTCCCCCGAATAAATCTAAAGATACCATGTCTTCAAAATCTATCTGATGTTGTAATACATTGAAAAGTCCTTCCTTGGCTATATCTGTCGTGGGTCGTGTATGTGGCATATGGGTAGGCGGATGAATTTTTCTTCCACCAAACTTTCCACTTATAATACGCATGACAATATTGAAAATAAATTAAAAAAAGAATGGGCTGGCGTGGCATAAAGCGTATCAGGATATTGCAAGTCTTTAATACGTGTGCAATATCTTACATAAGCAAAATAGGGTTGTACAGACTTGTATATTTGCTCAGTAAATTGACTTTCGCCATGAATTTGTATGCCCAATTGTTCTTTGTTGATATCAAATTGCTTTACAGCATTGGCAATATAATACAAGATATCTTCAGGTGCTTCAAAGGCATACATTTGATGCAAGAGCAAGGCTTGTTTGTGGTAAATGGTCATACAAGCTTGATGATCTTTGACGCTAACAAAAAGACTATGCTGATGTTCGGATATAATCTGTAAAGGATATGTTTTTAATAAACAACCCGCTGCGTTATAAAAGGTAATATTAGATAGTCTTGATTCAAGAAAATGAATGGTACTCGATTTAATCGCATAGGCTTCTGTAATGCCTTCGCTTATTTCTTGACTTCTGACTATTTCTTCTGGGTCTAATTCACAAGTCAACTCAAGATAAGTACTTAAATTTTCAGCACTAAAAAATTCATTCGGAATTAAGGTGAATTTTAAGCTATCAATTGCAATATGGTAATTGTTCGCCTTACGCAATTGCTCATCAGATAAAATCGCATCAAAATCTGCCTTACCAATCACTTTATCTTCGAAAGAGTAGTGCTTTAAAGCATAAATTTTCAAACTACTTTGGTCTGCTAAAATATAAGACAAATAATTTTTGCCCAAGAGCAAGCAACATGTCACCAGCGTATCATTCTCAATGAGGTAATGATTATTTTCGATCGATAAATTAGGTTCTAGGGCCATAATTGCTAAGGAAACACAATAATAAATATTTTCATCGGAAATGCAGAGAACAAATGTCTAATTCTTTGAATTGTGCATGGATGTGTGATCTTTTTTTGGGCGGACTGCGGGCTTTACGTTACAAGTCCTCCCACACGAGGCGTGTGGATGCGGGCTTTTCACTTCAATCCCTGCCGCGTTATCTCTCCAAATTGATAATGCATCAAAGAGAAGAATCTGTTTTGTCGTGTGATGTTCTTAATCACTACATTTGCCCCAGTTAAATCATGTCTGATTCTAGTTCAATACAAATAAAAAATACTTACGCCAATATCATCAAATTGGCCTTGCCCATTGGTATTTCTATACTGATACCTCAACTAAATTTATTCACCAATACCTTATTCCTCGGCTATTACAAGCCAAAAATGGCTGGCTTAAGTACGCAAGATTTACTTTCAGCGTCTGGTATTGCTGGTATTTATTATTTAACCTTGGTGATGATTTGTTATGGTTTAGTGTCCGGAATGTTGATGTTTATGAGCCGAAGTGCAGGTGAAAACGAAAAAAGTGGAATAGGAAAAACCTTTAATACAGGACTTGCTTTGTGCTTATTCTTAGCCTTTGCTTTGATACTTTTGTCAAATAGTTTGGCGCCATGGCTTTTTAATCAAGCTATTCATGCCGAAAATATCAGACAAGCTGCCTTGTCATTTATTCGAATACGATATTGGGGCTTGCCCTTTGTAATTCTATACCAAATGAGTAATACGCTCTTTTTGGCAACTTCTCAATCAAAAAATATTATCTATGGTTCATTGGCACAAACCCTTATCAATATTTTTTTAGATTATGTGTTGATATTTGGCATGTTTAGCTTTCCTGAAATGGGGCTCAATGGTACAGCATTAGCTTCGGTGATTTCAGAATTTGTTTTTTTTGCTGTTGGTTTTTCTATTATCCGATTTGGAAAAAGTTATCTGACTTACCAAATTCAATTTTTCAAGAAACCTGATTTTGGATTCATGAAACAAATTCTAATGAAGTCTTCACCCCTCATCTTTCAGAATTTTTTAAGCATAGGCGCTTGGGAAGCTTTTTTTATTTTTGTCGAACATCTTGGCAAAGCAGAGTCGGCCTTATCGCAAATTTTAAGAAGTGTGTTTGGTATTGTGGGCATTGCAGCTTGGGCATTAGCCTCTACATGTAACTCAATGGTAAGTAATATTATTGGACAGGGCAAGTTAGATGAAGTGATACCGTTGATTAAAAAGATTATTTCAATTAGTTTTTTAGTGGCGTTTTCATTGGGTTTTTTCATCTTTCTTTTTCCAGAAAGTTTTTTGAATGTGCTCACGAACGACCAAGAATTGGTACAAAAAGGAGTCGTATCCTTGCGCATAGTTGTGTTAGCCACTTGGATGTTGTCGGTTTCAACAATTTGTTTTAATGGTGTGATCGGCACAGGAAAT
>JAGNOY010000331.1 GCA_017989935.1 Chitinophagaceae bacterium | reverse complement strand
CCTTTTTATTTGAATTACAGGAAATTATGGATAAAATAACTAAAGATATGAGAATTCGGATGTTTATAATTTTCGCGATCATTGTGTAAAAATAGACGATAAATTTTAATTTAAAAATTGATTAAAGGCTACCTTTGCGCCATCTTTTAAAAAACACAACATGAGTACAACAATTTTAGAACCTAATTTAGAAAAAAATATGTCGGGAGTTACCTACCAAGATATTAAAAATGTAACTGTAATTGGTGCAGGAACTATGGGAAATGGCATTTGTCACGTATTTGCCCAACATGGATATAATGTAAGCTTAATGGACGTTTCGCAAGATGCGATGAATAAAGCTTTAGCAACTATCGCGAAAAACATGGATCGTCAAATTGCTAAACAAGCCTATACTGAAGAAGAGAAAATGGCTGCCATGTCGAAAATTGCTACATACACAGATATGGCTAAGGCACTTGAAGATGCTGACTTAGTTGTGGAAGCAGCTACAGAAAATATTGACTTGAAAATGAAAATTTTTGAGCAAATTGATGCACATGCGCCTGAAAAATGCATTTTAGCAAGTAATACTTCTTCGATTTCTATCACGAGAATTTCGGCCCACACTAAAAGAATGGGTAAAGTCATTGGAATGCATTTCATGAATCCAGTACCTGTAATGAAACTTGTGGAAATCATCAATGGATATGCTACTGATAAAGCCACTACAAATGCGATCATCGAATTGTCTAAAGCCATTGGTAAAGTACCTTGTGTGGTAAATGATTATCCAGGATTTATTTCTAATCGTATTTTATTACCTATGATCAATGAAGCTATTTTAGCTTTACAAGAAGGTGTAGCTGGAGTAGAAGAAATTGACACTGTCATGAAGTTAGGTATGGCTCATCCGATGGGACCTTTACAATTAGCTGATTTCATTGGTCTAGATACTTGTTACAGCATCATGAATGTTTTGCACATGGGATTCGGTAACCAAAAATATGCACCAGCGACTTTGTTAGCTAATATGGTACAAGCTGGTTTCTTAGGTGTTAAATCAGGAGAAGGGTTTTATAAGCATATCCCTGGAAGTAAAGAATTAATTGTGAGCGAAAGATTCGCAGATAAGAAATGGCAAATGTAATTGCTTAAAATTTATATTGAAAAGGCCCTACATAGGGTCTTTTTTTTATACCTTTCGCCACTATTGGTGTAAATAAAAACAATCCTAATCTACCCTAATTTATTTTGTGAAAAAACTTTTTACTACATTATATCAACTCTTAGAAAAGCACAAAATTCTTGTTTACACCTTGTTTTTTGGTCTGATATTGATATTTGCCTATTTAGCGAATCAACTAAAATTTGATAGTGATTTAAATTCCATGATGCCAGAGGGTAAAGGGCAGCAGCGTAATCAAATCTTCACAAAAAATAAATCGTTAGAAAAAATAATCGTAAATGTTTGCAATCAAGATTCAAACAATATCAATCCTGATTTATTGACGGCTTATGCAGAAGAATTTTCAGCTACTCTAACAAGTATTGACAAGCAACATCTCGTCAGCAGCATAGAAACCAAACAGAATGAGGATCAAATGCTATCTATCCTACAGACTGTTCAAGATAATTTGCCCTTTCTTTTAAATCAAGAAGACTACCAGAAAATCACTTCACAACTTAATCGAGATTCTGTAAAAAGCAAACTAGAAAATTCTTTACATCAACTTTCAACACCAAATGGGTTAGCGTTAAAATCTTTTATCCAGAAAGATCCACTTGGCATGTCCTTCATGGCCTTAAATAAATTAAAAGATCTTCAACAAGACGAACAAACAGAATTGTATGATGGTTATGTAATGACTAAAGATCAACGTTATTTAACCTTCTTTATTCATACCACCTACCCCGCTTCAGACACTAAACATAATGAAGGCCTTGAAGAATTACTTTCAGCTACTCAACAAAATTTGTCAATTAAATCCGAGTTCAAACAAATCGAAAGCAGTTATTTTGGTGGACAACTTGTAGCTGCTGGCAATGCCCTTCAAATGAGTAAGGATACCAAACTTACATTATCCATAACTCTAGCGCTACTTTTGATTTTATTTATTTCTTTCTTTAGAAACTGGCTAGCCCCTTTTCAAATAATGATACCAGTTGTTTTTGGAGGCTTATTCGGTATGGCTGTCATGTATTTAATCAAGGGCCAAGTAAGTCTAATGGCCTTAGGTGCTTCAAGTGTTATTCTCGGCATTGCTGTCAATTACTCCTTGCACTTTATGTCGCATTTAAAACATGCCAAAAGCAAGGAAGAAACCATTCAGGAACTTTGTGAACCTATGACAATTGGTAGCTTCACCACCATATTTGCTTTTCTAAGTTTGATGTTAGTGCACACACCAGTTCTTCAAGAACTTGGATTATTTACTGCTATGAATTTAATTGGTTCATCATTATGTACTTTAATTTTTCTTCCACATTTTGTACAAAGACCAAATCAAACTAAACCACATTCCACTAATTGGATAGAAAAACTATCAAGCATAAATCTTGGTCAAAGCAAGTGGGCTGTATTAATTATTATCCTACTTACGTTGTTACTTTCATTTTTCATGAATGATGTAAAATTCAATGAAGATCTGATGACCATGAATTTCATGCAACCCAAGCTTGCGACTTACCAAAAAGAAATCAACCAAAGAAATGCCGAATCTTTAAATTCTGTCTTTTGTGTGTCAGAAGGAAAAAATATCGACGAAGCTATCAATGCACAACTTACCATATTACCTCAACTGAATGAATTAAAAGCAAATCAATTCATCAGAAAATACAGTTCGCCTGCGCAATTCTTATTAAGTAAACAAGCCCAAGAACAAAAAATTAGTAGCTGGAATCAATTTTGGACTAAAGACAAAAAAGACAATCTTCTTAGACTCATTCAAGAAGAAAGTACCAACTTAGGGTTTCAATCAAATGCCTTTGCTGCGTTTGATCAAATCTTAAACAAAAACTATTTTTCAACAGATTCTTTATACCAACAAAGTTTTAATCAACTTTTTAAAGACCTAATCATCAGCAATGAAAAAGGTGTGAAAGTTTTATCTATCTTAAAAACATCTCAAGACAAACGAAAAGAATTGTTTGAAAGTTTTAAAGGGAATAGTCAAACTTACATGATAGACAAACAATCATTATCAACTCAG
>JAGNOY010000330.1 GCA_017989935.1 Chitinophagaceae bacterium | reverse complement strand
GGTATACGGCGTGGGAAAAGGCATTGAGAGAAGCCTTGTCAATACCGGATTATCGTTTAGCTTATCGAGTATTGTATTTAGAGGTGCTTCAAATCTTGCATCAACGAGGTAAAATACATTACGCGGAAGAAAAAACAAATTGGGATTATGTGCGTAGCTTGTCGGGCACTTCGTTATATTCAGCATTTCGTTCTTTCACTCATCATTTTGATTATATCTGGTATGGCGAATTTCAACCAGATCAAGTGACTTATAAAAAGTTAGAAGAGGAATTGAATTTGTTTAAACAAGATATTGTAAGCTCGTGAAATCAATACAGTCATATAGCCTATTAGCGATGTTACTTTTCTTATTTTCTTGCAATATGGAAAAGGAAACAGATTGGAATACAAGGTTTAGTAAAAATGATAAAGAACCTTATGGGTGTTATATTGCTTATCAAAGTTTGCAAGATCTTTTTCCGACTTCAACAATCAAGAAAGGAACAGATTTGATGGGGCAAATTAATCAAGTTAATAAAAGTATCAACACGTATTCGACTTCTGGAAATATCATCATTGTGGTTTGTTCTCACTTCAAAATAGATAGTGCTGATTTTGGAAGAATGCTAGACTATATCGATAAAGGCAACGTGGTTTGTTTGTTTGCTGATAAATTTTCAAAGCCTATATCTACCTATTTTAGTTTAAAAATTGATACACCTGACTTTAAATTTCCAGCAATCCCTGATCAGGACACGGGTCGTGTACAAAAACTATCTTTGTTGTATCAGGATAGTATAAGTAGGTATACATTTCGTGGATTGCCTTTGATGCAGCAGTCGCTCGATCAACAAGATAGCTTAATGAAAGAGGGTCCTAGTTTTGATCCCGTTCTTGGACATTATGATACGATGGGTAAGCCTAATTTAATCATCAGACATATTCATCAAGGGGCATTTATGTTAGGAACTTCGCCTCTAACTTTTTCGAATTATTTTTTGCTGCAGGCAGGCAATAAAGCATATTACGAAAATTTACTTTCTTGGTATAATGATTTTGGTAACACGGTGACTTGGTATAGCAGCCGAAGTATTACAGCTGATTCATCCATTGAAGATGATAGTATTTTTCATTCGCCCCCATTATTTTTAGCTTTTTTAGCTATACTTGGCTTGTTTGTTTTATACATCCTTTTTGAAGCCAAGAGGAGACAACGAACTATTGGAATTATTCCACCAACTACAAATAATTCGCTCGAGTTTGTAGAAACAGTTGGTCAATTGTATTTTGATAAAGGAGATCATAAGAATCTTTCTGAGAAAATGCTCAAGCAATATATCGAACAACTCAGAATTAGGTACAATTTGAAATGGCATCACTGGGATACAGAATTTGCCAATCAACTGGCCCTAAGAACAAATTTGTCGAATCAAGAAACGCAAGAATTTGTTTCTTATATCAGGTATATTTGTGACTCTAAAGTCTTACAAGAAATTGATCTTAGAAATCTTTATTTTTTGCTTAAAAAACATAGTTAAACATGGAATCATTACCAATAGAAGGCAGGATGGATACAAAAGCCGTAGTTAATTTCTTAGAAAAAATTAAGCACGAAATAGCCAAATTAATTGTTGGACAAGATCATTTGGTTGAAAGTATTTTGGCTGTGATGTTGTCTAATGGGCATGTGTTGCTCGAAGGTGTACCAGGTGTTGCAAAAACACTCACAGCAAAATTAATTGCTAAGACTTTAGATATCGCTTTTTCAAGAATACAATTTACGCCCGATTTGATGCCAAGTGATGTGATGGGCACGAATGTATTTAATCCAAAGCAAGTAGAATTTGAATTTAAGCCTGGACCTATTTTTAGTAACTTAGTGTTGATTGATGAAATTAATCGAGCCCCTGCAAAAACACAAGCAGCCTTGTTTGAAGTGATGGAGGAAAGAACCATTACGGTGGATGGGAAAAGCCATCAATTAAGCGCACCTTTTTTGGTCATTGCAACTCAAAATCCAGTAGAACATGAAGGTACCTATGCTTTGCCTGAGGCACAATTAGATAGATTTTCATGTAAAATAATTTTAGATTATCCAACAGAGTTACAAGAAGTAGAAATATTACAAAAGCACCATGCTTTGTTTGATTTACATCATCAATTGCATCAAATAGAGGCAGTGATGAAAGCATCGGATTTCAGACAGTTGCAAAGTGAGGTAACACAAGTACATATTGAACCTAAGTTATTAGCTTATATCTCTCGCCTTGTTCAACAAACTCGAACTCATCCCTCTATAATTTTGGGGGCTTCTCCAAGAGCTTCAGTGACCTTATTAAATACTTCTAAGGCCTTGGCTGCCTTACGAGGTAGAGATTTTGTAACTCCTGAAGATATTATAGAAATGACTAAGCCTGTATTACGGCACAGAATTTCATTAAGTGCAGAAAAAGAAATGGAAGGCATGAGCACTGATGATGTGATACAGCAAATTGTGCAAGGAACAGATATTCCGAGATAGAGTTGATTTTTTAGTAAAAGCAAGAGGAATGTGTTCAGGAAGAAGCTAGTGCTATTTTTTGTAAGAGTACAGAAGCCATAAATGTGCACCAATTGAATGTCTTGCTTAATTTGAAAAACTATTAAAGCAAAAAAAAGGAACAACTGAGTCATTCCTTTTTTTCATAATTATAATCTTGATTTCACGTGGGCAATATCGTCGATGCGTTTTTGTGCGATTCGCATGGCCGCCTCCTGCGTAGTGATATCTTCTTTTTCTGAAAGTGCAAATATATCTAAGATACGTCCGTATATTTTTTCAACATCTTTGGTTACTTTTTCACGGTTATAAGATCCACTGGCTTCAGCAGCAACATTAATTAATCCACCTGCATTAATTAAAAAATCAGGGGCGTATAAAATACCTTTATCTATCAATTGTCGTCCATGTACTTTTTCTTCAGCTAATTGATTATTCGCTGCACCGGCTATAATAGGGCATTTTAGTAAAGGAATCGTTTCACTATTTACAGTAGCGCCTAAAGCACAAGGAGCGTAAATATCTAAATCAATTTTGAACATGTCTGAAGGAGATACAAATTCTGTTTTGTATTTATCAGAAGTTTCTTTGATTCTTTCTTGATTGATATCTGTGATGTATACCTTGGCACCAGCCTCAACCAAATGTCCTACTAAGTATTGTCCAACATGACCCACAC
>JAGNOY010000329.1 GCA_017989935.1 Chitinophagaceae bacterium | reverse complement strand
ATATTCCTCAAGCCATTGTTGCTGCTGGTGCCGCCATACATTATTTAAAAGATACAGAGCATCAACAGCTTGGTCATATTGCCAGTATACAGCGAATGACGCGTAACGATTTTTTATGGATGGATCGATTTACCATTCAAAATTTAGAGTTGTTGCAAAGCAATCGCGAAAATGGATTTACTTTATTAAGCGTTCTCGATAATACAGTGTCTCCTATGGGATCTCGTTTAATCAAACGCTGGTTGCTATTTCCCTTACAAGAAATTACCAAAATCAATGAGCGATTAAATGCAGTACAACATTTTATCGCCGATCAGGACCTTTCGGGTAAATTAACTCAACTCATCAAACAAGTGGGCGATATAGAACGTATAGTAGCTAGGTTGCCTTTAAGAAAAATATCTCCGCGCGAAGTCTTGCAATTATCAAAAGCCTTGCATTGTGTAGAAGAAATTAAACACTTAATTCAAACTTCACCCGACGAATCTATCAAACGAATTAGCGAGCAACTGAACCCATGTTTGTCTATCAAAGAAAAAATTGCCAAAACCTTGATGGACAATCCGCCGGCTGTAGCCAATAAAGGAGGATTAATTGCAGAAGGCATTCATCCTGAACTTGATGAATTAAGAAAGCTTTCGGCAAATGGGAAAGAATTTTTGTTGCAAATTCAACAAAGAGAAATGCAACAAACTGGCATCAGCTCCTTAAAAATTTCGTTTAATAATGTGTTTGGGTATTATTTAGAAGTTACGAATACACACAAAGACAAAGTACCTGAAACGTGGATACGAAAACAAACACTGTCTACAGCCGAACGATATATTACACCAGAGCTTAAAGAATACGAACAAAAAATTTTAGGGGCAGAAGAAAAAATTCTTGCATTGGAATTACAAGTCTATGATGAATTGTTATTGGCTTTGCAAGAATTTATTGCACCTATTCAACTCAATGCGCAATTGATTGCTCGCATGGATTGCTTAATTTGTTTTGCCAACAATGCCATTCGTTTTCGTTATCAAAGACCTGAAGTGAATGATGGAAATACCTTATGCATCGAAGACGGTCGACATCCTGTGATTGAACAAAGTTTACCTATTGGCGATGAATATGTATCTAATAGTGTGACCCTCGATAAAGATGATCAACAAATTATCATCATCACTGGACCAAATATGAGTGGAAAGAGCGCTTTGCTCAGACAAACCGTATTGATTACGTTGATGGCCCATGCAGGCAGTTTTGTACCAGCAAGAAGAGCGCAAATTGGGTTAACAGATAAAATATTTACCCGCGTAGGCGCTTCTGATAATTTAAGTGGTGGTGAAAGTACCTTCATGGTAGAGATGACAGAAACAGCTTCTATCATCAATAATATTAGCAATCGTAGTTTGATAGTGTTGGACGAAATCGGTCGCGGTACCAGCACTTTTGATGGCATTTCTATAGCCTGGAGTATTGCCGAATTTTTGCATCAGCATGCACACAAACCATTGACTTTATTTGCTACTCACTATCATGAATTGAATGAGTTAGAAAATAAATTTTCGCGCATTCGAAATTTTCATGTGACCCATAAAGAGGCGGGAAATAAAATTATCTTCTTACGCAAGTTGGCCCTAGGTGGTAGCACGCATAGTTTTGGTTTGCACGTCGCGCGCATGGCAGGGATGCCTCCTTCATTAGTAGAACGTGCCAATGAAATTTTAGCCTTGCTTGAAGAAAAGAATTTGCATGAGCGTTTGGGACAACAACTTAAAAAAATGCCCACACAAAATTTCCAACTTAACATTTTTGATGGCTTAGCAACAGATTTAAAACAAATTAAAGAAATACTCGAAGGGGTCAATATCAATAGCCTCACGCCGGTAGAAGCTTTAATGAAATTGAATGAGCTGAAGAATCTTGTAAAAAATAACCAGGCTTAAGACATCTTTTTACAGGTATCATTTTTTATGCTCCCGATTGTCACTATAGTCAACGCATGATTCGGAGCGGGAACCCTCATATCATATTTCATAAAATGGGATTAAAATCTCTCAACCTTTTCTGGTGTTCTTAACCAACAACTGTAATGGTTGAAAGTTGAGAACAACAATAATTGCAATAGTTTGATTTTTTGCGAATTGATAATTGCAATGGACTCAATTATGAACAAATATCCCTAATGGTGAAGTTTTTTGCATGAGTTATGAAGTAAGCAAAATATTCAAGCTAACGGATATTAAGTTCGAGTTGCTTTTCGTCAGGTGCGCACCAAAATTTATCATGAATTGCAAAAGCCGAAATCCGAAAAGGCTTGGTAAGAGTAGGGAATTTAATCAATAAGGTAAGGCTTTCCTCAAAGCCAAGTGAGTTATGAGACGTATAATTGCTCTAAGCTTGATGTCAATATTCTTAATTTCTACGAATAGTGACTTAATGGCAAAACCCAAAGTAAAAGGGACTATTGAAGTCCAAATAACTTTTGGCAAACGAAAAAAGAAAGATGAAGATGGAAATTGTCCCGAAAAAGGAATTTGTACTTTAACGATTAAGGGTAGTGTTGAACCAGCAAAAGCATATCAGCCCGGAAATCATTCAATTGCCATAAATGAGAATGGTGAATTAATAATTATAGTAGATAAATACACTTTAAATAAAGTACAACCAGAGAAAGTATCTGATTTTCATGCAATTTCTTATCCGTTCTTAAATGAATTAGATATTATTCCTTCAGAAATCACTGAATTACTTCATGTGAATAATGGACAGCCTATTCATTTACATGGTGATTACAAAATTGAAGAGCATGAAAATTGCTATATAATTATTTTAGGAAAATTCTAAATAATCTGTATGCTGCATTAAATTAATTAGTGCAGCAAACTTTTTAGTAATTTTAATAACAAATGAACTAATCAATGAAAATTTATACATCTTTAAAAGTTGTTTTTAATTTATTTCTAATCCTCTTTTTTTTTAATACGACTTCATGCAAAATAATGATTGCTAAATGGTACGGGTTAAAGCGACCTAAACCAGAAACAAATGAATCAATTACTAAATTTGTTAGCTCCAATCATATTGATTATGACTATTTATACAGGGTAAAAGAAAATGGAGACCTTGGGATTTTATATAAAGAACTTCAATCCACAAATGGAATTCAAGTATTAGATTCTAACTTAAATTTATTACTTGTGGCCGATAGTAGTC
>JAGNOY010000328.1 GCA_017989935.1 Chitinophagaceae bacterium | reverse complement strand
CAATGTTAGTAGACAATATTCCATTTACATTTCCGGTACTTAATGTCGCATTTGCTGCAAGTGTAAAGGTGCATCCTGTTGTTCCTTGAATATAATAGGTTGAACAAATGATCGATCCATTCACTGTAAAATTTTTGTTGGTACTCATCACCACATTCCCATCTAAGGAAACTGCATGCCCAACCTGAATAGTAAGACTACTTGTTCCATTGGGAGCAATCAATGCAGGTTCCCAAGCACTTGTGCTAACATTATAAGTTTCCCAAATAGCAATATCACTAAGGGTGCCAGTATTGATTGAACGAAAATCACCATTGGCTTGTGCTTGTGCTTCGATTGAGCAAATAAGGCAAAATCCTAATAGCAACAATAGATTTAATACATTTTTCATACGAAGTGGTTTAATAATAAAGAAAGGTCTTATTACTGGCTTTAAAGGTTGATAGCTTTAAAATTCAAAATTAGAATTATTGAGACTAGATACAATACCTCAAATGCGGTAATTTTAAATGACGGATATATAATACTATCGTGAAAAAATAAATGAGAAACTATTGTACAAGCATTTATTAAAGTTGTACCCTTAGTTCAATTTGACATCCTCCTTTTGAAGACGATGTAAGTTGAAAATTACCTCCCATCAATTCTGTACGCGTTTTCATATTATTCAATCCATTACCATTCTTACCTTGCTGGTCTAACTCAAATCCAATTCCATCATCTTCTATTTTCAAACTCAGTAGGCCCTTTGTCAGCCTCAATTGACTTGTTACCTTTTGAGCTTGTGCGTACTTCAATATATTATGCATGGCTTCTTTGTAAACTAAAAAAATAGCTCGCTTGATAGTTGGATTCAACAAAAATTGACTATCGTCTACTTGCGATAAAAAAACAACATCAATGTTGGTATGTGCAAAATATTTTTCAGCATAGTTTTCCATATAACTTGCCAACCCATCTATGTGATCACTCATTGGATTCACACTCCAAATTATTTCACTTAAATTATTTACAGCATTACGAGCATTGCCTGAGATTTCAGTGAGTGACTTTTTTAACTTGACTGAATCTTGTAATTCGCTGTTTGACAACAATTCACTTTGAAAGGAAATTTTAGATAAATTACTTCCTAAATCATCATGGATATCTCGAGAAATTTGCATGCGCAATTGCTCTTTGATTTTTTCTTGTTCACTAAGCAATAATTCATTTTGTGTGCGCTTTAATTCAACGAGAGAATCAGTTAATGTTTGGCTCAACTTCTTCCTTTGTAAAAACTTATGGTAAGTATAAGCTCCAAAAACAATAAGTATCAACAATCCAGTGTAAGCAAACTGCTTTCTTGTTCTTTCTTTGGAAACTTTTAAAACATTGGTTTCATTTTCTTTGGCAAGCAATTTTATTTGAGCCTCCTTTTTTTCACTTTCATATTTAAGCTTCAACTGATGTATTGTATTTAATGTGGTTGTATTGAGCATAGAATCTTCCAGCGAATCGGCGCTCATCTTATAGAAAAGTGCTTGTTTAAAATCTTGAGTGGCAAGAAACGCGCTCGAAAGCCCATTATAACATTGTGCTAAACTCTTCATATCATCTTCACAAAAAACAATGGCCTGCTTAAAGTATGGTATTGCTTGTTTAGCCTTTCTTAGGCAAATTAATGCCTCGCCGAGTTGAATAAATAAATTTCCTTTGATAAAATCATTTTCATATCGAGTACAAGCTTCGATGCCTTGTTTAAAAAGACCTAAAGCCAATTGACAATTTCCTATTTTATATTGTATTGTTCCATAAGTGCTATAATTATGAGGAATTTGCCGAAACATTTCATGTTTAAATGCGAGATGATAGGCAGAATCAGCCATGGTTTTAGCAAGGCCATATTTATTGAGCTCAACATAACTATCTGCCAGATTAGATAAATTAATAAGAACCCCTTGATAATTTTTAAGCAACAAACCAGTTTGAACAGCATGTTGTTGAAATGGAATTGCCTTTTCGAATTCTAACAACTCTGTGTAATTGTTTGCCAACAAATTATAATACAAAGACTTTGCATTCATGTTATTTAAATGATCAGCGATACTTAATCCTTTGATGGCATAAAATAGTGAACTATCGTAATAACTTTTATAATAAAAAATATTGCCTTTGGTATGGTATAACCATACGAGTTTCTCGCTTTTTTCATTTTCAGCAATTAACTGATCTGCAAGTATTTTATTAAGTACTGAATTTGTATAAAACAGTGCAGAGTCATACTGACCAGCTGCAATAAATACATTACCCAAACTTGCTTTAGCATTATCTACTTTCATACTATTATTATCCAATTCAAATTCCTCTATCGCCTTGTGAAAAAGGTAAATCGCGGTATCTTGATTCTGATAAAATAAAAATGCGCCTAGGCAATCGTAGTGATCGCCATATCCTGTGTGATAATTAATTGATTTACTTAATTGAAATGCCAGATTGGTATAATGCATCCCAGAATCTATGTCTCCTCTTCGAAACTCGTAAGCCAATCCATTTAAAGCGTCAATTTTAATTTTAGTATTCTTTGTAGTATTAATTACATGCCTTAAACTATCCATACTTTGAGCATGCAATTCAGTAGGTTGCACACATAGAATACTCATCACCAAGATTGAACACAACCACTTTATTGAAAAAAAAGGGTTCTCCATTTTATGAAACCATAGTAGGTTTAGTTTGATAGTTTATTAATAGCCGCTATTTTAGAATTCACTTGTAGTTTCTCATACACATTTCTAATATGGGTTCTTACAGTTTGAGGACTTATAAATAAGGCGCTTGCAATTTGCTTATAATCTAATCCGATAGCTAATTGCTCAACAATTTGTTTTTCCCTTACGCTAATTCCAGAAGGTAATGAGGTAATAGGCTTTGGTTTAAAAAAGGAATCTACTACTTTACGGGCTATGGCTGAACTCATTGGCGAGCCACCATTCACCACATCTAAAATAGATTCATACACCGTTTCTAATTTTTCAGATTTCAATAAATAGCCATTGGCGCCAGCACATAAGGATTGAAAAATATACTCTTCATTAAAGAAAGCTGTTAGCACAATAATTTGCATAGCGGGGAATTTGAACTTAGCCTCTTGTATACAATCGATACCTGATTTGCCGGGTATTTGAATATGCATCATCACAATGTCTGCTTGTATATTTTGCAAGTAATCTAAA
>JAGNOY010000327.1 GCA_017989935.1 Chitinophagaceae bacterium | reverse complement strand
TCTTTTAGCTTATCCACTAAATAATAAACCATTGGGACTAAAAATACTGTCAAGATAAGAGAAGAAAGCAATCCTCCAATAATTACCCAAGCGAGTCCATTTTTCCATTCCGCCGCTGTTCCTGTTGCCATGGCAATTGGGAGCATGCCCACGACCATCGAAATAGTTGTCATGAGTATTGGCCTCATTCGGCCCTTTCCTGCTATTATTAGTGCTTCTTTAAAATGTTTGCCTTCGTCTTTTAATTGATTTGTATAATCCACAATTAAAATAGCGTTTTTTACAACTAGACCCATCAACATAATTAAGCCCAATAATGCAAATAAGCTCAAATTGCTCAAAGATAAATTCAATGCTAAAAAGGCCCCTATTGCAGCAACGGGAATGGAGAATAAGACGACAAAAGGATAAATAAAAGAGTTATAAAGTGCAACCATAATCAGGTAAATTAGTAAAAACGATATAAGCAATACTGAACCCAATGCGCCAAAACTATCATTTTGTCTTTTAATATCGCTGCCCCAAGTCATCTGAATTCCCTCTGGCAATGGATTTTCTTTAAGATAAGCAACAACATCATCCGCAACTGTCCCAGATGGCCTGCCCAATGCATCAGAAGTCAATGTAACTGAAGGTTGACGATCTTTTCGCTCTAACAAGGAGGGAGAATTATCTTGTTCTACATGTGCAAATTGCGAAACCTCAATATTTTGTCCCAATGGGTTGATGATTGAAAGATGCTGAACATCGTCGTAATTCTGTCGTTTAAACTCATCTAACCAAATTCTAATTGGATATTCTACGCCTTTTTCTGTCATTTTTGCATCATTATTTCCGGTAAAAGCGGTTCTTAAGTTCATTCCAACATAAGCCATATTTAATCCCAATCGCTGCATTTTATCATTATCAGGGATTACTTTGTATTCAGCAGTTCCGGCTTCAACAGATAGTCGAACATTATCAGCACCAGGAATTTTTTCAATGGCGTTTTTTAATTCATTCCCAGCTTTCATCACTAAGTTTTGATTGCTACCACTTAATGTAATCTCTATAGGAGCAGAGCGCGGTATTAATCCTAGAGATGACATGGAGTAGTTTATACTAGGAAATTTGGATTTTAAATCTTCACGCAGTTTTTTCATAAAAGTTTCCGTGGGAACTTTTTTATGTCCTAGACTTTTGAGTTCTTCTTTCGCTTTCAATTGAATTGTTAATTCAGATTTATTGGCTGATCCAACACCTAGGCTTCCTATGCCTGTGCTGGGGCCACCAATATTGCTAAAAAGCGTTGCAACTTCTGGTTGTTGAAGAATGTATCTTTCAATATCTTGAGAGATTAAATTATTTTGATGAATGGATGTGGCCTTGTCAAATTCTAAAACCATTCTAAACTTTCCTTGATCGCCTGTTGAAATGAGTTCTTTGCCGATAATACCTTGTTTCATTATACCCAAAGTCATTAAGAAAAGCAGAAGAACGACGCCCGTAAAAATAATTTTGTGATTTAAAACCCATTCTAATTTTCGGCCATACCAATTGGTGAAATTTTCTAACTGATGTTCAAACAAAAGCAAGAATTTGTTGAAAATATTGGTAGGTTTTAAATCTTCTCTCTTTCCGATGCGCGAAGCTAGCCATGGGGTGAGCGTAAATCCTACGAGTAAACTAGTAAGCGTGGAAGTTACAACAACAATCGAAAACTGTTTGAGCATATCAGCAACAAATACTTGTAAAAAAAGGATAGGTAAAAATACAACAACATCAACAAGGGTGATGGATAGTGCAGCAAATCCTATTTCTAATCGACCATTCATGGCGGCCATTTGTTTGTCTTCCCCTTTGTCTAAATGCTTTTGTATGTTTTCTAAAACAACAACAGCGTCATCTACAAGAATTCCAATGATTAAGGACATGGCTAGTAGTGTCATTAAATTGAGTGTATAGCCCATTAGCCACATAACTGCAAATGCTGTAACTAAAGATGTTGGAATTGCAATGATTACAATAAAAGAATTTCTAAAACTTCTTAAAAATAAAAGCATCACTAAGGAGACTAGTATAACGGCTAATAATAAATCAAATACAACAGAATTTACAGCTGCGATCGTGCTATCGGTGCTATCGTCAGCAATAATGAATTTTACACCTGAGTTGGTATAATCTTTTTCAATTGATTTAAATTTTTCGCGCACTAATCTTGATACATCAACAGCATTTGCATCACCTTGTTTTTTCAACAATAAGCCAATTCCATTTTTACCATTGTATCTGCTTATTGAACTTGTCTCTTTAATTCCATCAACAACTTCTGCAATATCTCTCACATAGATAGGACTTCCTGGCATAGTCATCGCCACTTGCACATTTTTTATATCATTCAAGTTTGTAAATTTGCCCGTTAAGCGCACTGAATTGCGCTCATTTTTTGTTTCCACTTTTCCCGCAGGTAAATCTAAGCCCGCTCGTTTGATTGCCTCAACAGCCTGTATCATTGATATTTTGTAAAGCTTGAGCTTGTCTTGATTTATTTTTACTTGAATTTCTCGCTCTTCTCCACCTAAAATTGTAATTTCTGCAACGCCTTTTATCTGTTGTATCTTTGGAAGAAATTCATCTTTCATTTTTTGATAAAACTCAGCAGGGGGCAATTCACTTGTTGCGCTTATGGATATTATCGGCAAATCATTAGGAGATACCTTGCTCATCATGGGACTTTGTATATCATCAGGCAAATCTTTCTTTATATTGTCTATATAGCGCTGAGCATCTTGCATAGATTTGTCCAAATCGGTTCCGTACTTGAGATTTGCTATGATAATAGATGCATTCGGCAATGACTTTGTTACCAAATAATCTACACCTTCTAAATTAGACAATGCGTCTTCCAATTTCCTCGAAACAGAAGTTTCTACTTCGTTGGGTTCTGCGCCTGGATATATCGTTTTAATTACGACTACGGGTTGATTGAAATCTGGCATCAATTCATAACTCAGACTTTTGTAACCAATGATTCCCAAAAGTGTAAATATGCTGAATAGCACGATAATTAGTGATGGCCTTTTGATGGATATTTCAGTAATGTTCATAACGCGCTTTTTTTTATTTAACTATTACATTTGCGTGATCAAAAAGGTTGATGAATCCATTTGTGATAAGCAAATCTCCTTCTTTTATTCCCGCTGAAATGATGGCCTTGTGAGCTATTCTCTCAGCT
>JAGNOY010000326.1 GCA_017989935.1 Chitinophagaceae bacterium | reverse complement strand
AGCAAGAATGCTTAAAGAGAATAAGAAAAAATTACCTTTTGGATTATATATCGTCAATGCAGTTCAGGAAGAAGTAGGTTTAAATGGAGCTACTATGATAGCACAGCGTATCAAACCGGATGTGGCAATTTGCACAGATGTAACCCATGATACGACTACGCCCATGATGAGCAAGGCTGCACAAGGTGAAGCTACTTGTGGTTTGGGCCCTGTGTTGAGTTATGCGCCTGCGGTTCATAATAAGTTGCTTGAAATAATTTTAGATACGGCTAAGAAGAACAAAATTCCGCACCAATTACAAGCCGCATCAAGATTTACTGGAACAGATACTGATGCTTTTGCGTTTAGTAATGGAGGTGTGCCTAGCGCCTTGATTTCTTTACCATTAAGGTATATGCATACCACAGTAGAAACTGTACACAAAGATGATGTAGAGCAATGCATTAAGTTGATGTATGAGGTTCTATTGAAGTTAAGTCCTAAATTTGACTATAAGTATTTTTAATTAAAAGATTGATAATCAATTCTTTATAAGATTATATTAAATTTATTATTTAATTAATAATGAAACAGGTTTTTAAAGTAGGGGATGCTAAAGAGTTTGTGACTACCGTAAAGAAAGATGATATTGCGGCATTTGAAAGTGGTACTGTTCATGCTGTGTATTCAACTTTTGCTTTGGCAAGGGATGCTGAATGGAGCGGTCGTTTGTTTGTGTTGGAGATGAAGGATGCAGACGAAGAGGGTATTGGTACTCACATTGAAATCAATCATTTGAGTCCGGCGTTTGTAGGTGATGAGGTTAAATTCATTTCAAAGTTCGAAGGCATTTCTGATAGAAAAGAAATCATAACAAGTTTTGAAGCATTTGTTGGAAGTAGATTGATTGCTCAAGGTAAGCAAGCTCAGAAAATTTTAAATCAAGATAAATTGAATACTATATTTGTTTCATTAAATACTGATAATTAATGCTTTATGGAATTTAATTAAATATTTACATTAGTTTTAAGGATCACCTTCTTTGTACATCAATTCATGAAGTCTTTTAAACTGATTCTCAACTTTGCTTCAATAACATAGCTATTGAAGATGCCGGTGAGAAGTGAAATAACGAAAATTCGATGCTAGCTTTTCGAACAGATATAGCAGAATAATTTGCACTAAATGATCAACTTTTAAATGTTAATCAACTCATTTTGAGCAGAATTAAATTTTTTAATAAATGATTTTTTAATTGTGATTTTTGTTAACTTTAAACAATAATTTAACAACAAACTAAAACAAACATTTATGAGTAAACTATTCACGAAATTTTATCCAAAGCTTGGAAGCCATCTCAATAGGCTTCTACTAGTCACACTTGTTTGGTTGTGTATTGGTCAGCCTGAAGTTCAAGCACAAACAACTGTTCAAATTGGAACTGGTACCACTATTTCGGCGACCACTCTTTATCATCCATTTTATCGCTTTAGTGCTACAAGTACTACAACCGGCTCAAGGGCTGATGCAGTATGGACTGCCGCGGAAATGGCAGCAGCAGGAATACCATCTGGTGCACAAATTATTAAAGTGGCATTTAATAAATCTAATGCATCTAATTTTACAACTCCTGTCGCTTCTTTTGCAATGTATGCTGCTAATACTGCCAATACATCATTAGCTACAACATTAACTTGGGCAGGTATACTTGGTACACATACACCTGTTTATACTCCTGCTGCAAATACTTTTAATGTGCCACTTGCTGCGGGTTGGGTTGATTTTGTTTTTTCAGCTCCATTTACTTATACAGGAGGTTCTTTTGAGATTGCCACAGAATATACAAAGGGAACTACTGGTTCTACTGATAAAATACAGTGGGAATATACTTCAGGTTTTGCCACTTCAATGGTAGGTAATCCTAGTGCCACTGCTACCATTCTCAGCGGAACTACAGTAGCTTATAAGGAAAGACCAAACATAAAAATTACATATACATCAGGTGCATGTACAAGTCCACCAACAGCTGGTGCTTCAACTGCTACTCCTTCTTCTGGACTTTGCGTGGGTTCTAATATCACGTTAAATCTTTCAGGAAGTAGTAGTGGTGCTGGACAAACCTATCAATGGGAAAGTGCTACAACAATTGGTGGTACATACACCAGCGTAGGAAGTTCTTCAAGCTCTTCAACTTTAATTACCCCAGCGACTTCAACTTTATATTATAGATGTGCTGTGACTTGCGGAGGGAATACTCAATATTCAACGCCAGTCCTAGTAAGTGTGAATCCACCATTTCCAGCAGGAACTTATACCATCAATTCAGGTGTAGCTACTGGAGGAACCAATTTTCAATCTTTTACAGATTTTAAAAACGCATTAGCTTGTGGAATTAGTGGGCCAATTGTAGTGAATGTGACTGGTGGTACAGGACCATATATAGAACAAGTTGAGTTTGGACCAATTGGTGGTTCTTCTTCAACAAACACCATCACGGTTAATGGAAATGGCAATGTCTTAAGTTTCGCTGCTACAGTTAGTACGGCATCTGGAACACTTATATTGAATGGTGCAGATTACATGAATTTTAATAATTTAATTATTAGTGGTACTGGAGCCACTTATGCCTTGTCTTGTCACTTGTGGAATGATGCCAATAATAATACATTCACAAGTTGTACATTCAATGCTCCTGAAACGGGCACAGTGACCACACTTTCTCCTTTTTCTCTGAGTGGGTCTGCCACATCAGCAACTACAGCAGGACTTAGCGGGAACAATATTGTTGTGAGTTATTGCACCATGAATGGAGGCTATTATTCAGTAGCTTTTTCAAGTTCAGCCTCAAGTCCATTTTCAGGCAATCAATTAAATAATTGTAACCTCAAGAATTTTTATGCTTATGGCGCTTATAATTTAAATCAAAATGGAACCATTATTAGTGGTAACATCATTGAAAGGCCTACGAGAGTCGGCTTTACTACCTTTTATGGCGTGTATATGTCTGCATGTTCAAATGTATTAGCAGAAAAAAATAAAATTAGATATCCTTTCGAAACTGACTATGCTTCAACTTCAACTGGATATGGTTTCTATTTAACGGGTGATGCTTCGGTGGGTAATGAAAATCTAATTATCAATAACTTGGTGTCTGATTTTAATGGAGGCGGAACTTTATATGGTATTTTCAGTACAGGCGCAGATTATTGGAAGGCCTTTCATAATACCATTTCATTTGCACAAACAG
>JAGNOY010000033.1 GCA_017989935.1 Chitinophagaceae bacterium | reverse complement strand
CCATTTTTGTATTGCACTCCAGCATCAAATCCTACGGCACTTGCTTTGATATTACTGATAGCTTCATTGACGTAGGTTACATTAAGACCAGCACTCATTTGGGGAGAAAAAGTATGGCCTAATCCAACAGAGAAATTTACAAATTGTGGCTTGTATTCACCAATACCTCCTTCAGGAGAAGATTCAGTTGTTATAGGAATACTACCATAACCAAAGCTCATAATATTAACACCAATTACACCTACTTCTCCTACATTTTGGGCAATACCAATATTATTTATACTCATGCCCGTACCTGCTAAGTAACGTGTATGAGCTATACCAATTTCGGTTCGTTGGGTATTAGCTAATCCAGCAATATTTGATTTCATAGCTTCAATACCTGAAACACTGGCACAATTTAAACCGAAGAGCCCACCAGAAACGCCCCAAGGATTTAATAATAACTCTCCTGCACCACCTTGACCAGTACGATCTTTATTTCCTGCTATCGCTTGCATTGCCATCATCATGGCTAATACAGATATTTTTATTTTTCGATTAATCATCTTGTAAAATATTTCTTTTAAAATATTGTTTAGAAACTAGTAATATCAATTGGTCTCATGGCACCAAACCATTTCAAAATGGTTTCGCCAATATTTGGAAGATTCACATGTACTAAATACATACCACTTGCAATTGGAATTCCTTTGTCATTTTTAATATCCCAATCAACATAATTTGTTTTAGCGTCATTTTTATTAATTGTTTTAATTAGAGCACCATCCACAGTGAATATTTTGATTGTTGCTTTTTCAGGCAAATTGATAATTCTCACTTTTGATTCAAGTCTATTGGATTCATACTCACTAATAGCATAATAAGGGTTTGGTACAACGTGAATACGTTTAAGTACTTCATCTTTATTATTTGTGTAACTATTTCGTGAATCTCCAATTTTGGCTGGTACTATACCATCTGTATTGAAGGTATACAAAGGCCATCCGTTATTACGCAAAGTTTGATTAGGCTGAGGTGCATACCAAGTATAAGGTCTAGTTACACGTAAACTAATTCTTGTTCTTGTTGGGATGATACCATCTTTGATTGATTTAAGTGATGTTCCAAAAGCAAGCATTGGAACGCCTACCCACATCATACTTCTGTATGCACCACGCATGGTGTTATCAGTACCAGAAGGTGTGTTGATTTTAATCACATTCGCAAAACTAGCTCCTTTATCATATTTAGTTCTATGAACATAGATCATATGTTTGCCTCCCCATTTCAAATCGAAGTTTACGCCATCAAAAGCTCTAGAAGTTGGATTCCAAATCATATCAGCCCCATTGTCTTTAGCATTGAAGGATTCTTCACCAAAAGAGATATTTAATCGTTCACCTGTTTCTATATTAATTGCATAACCTGGGAACCAACTCATTCCACTATCAGCAGGACTGTCTGAATAAACAGGTTTACCATTTCCATCTACATCACCATTCCAGCCTTTGTGCTTACGAATATTATATTTGAAGGCACCACCTTGAGAAACAGGTCCTGCATTCACATTATCAGTCATTTCTATTACCGGACAACGAGACCACATACTTTTATCAGAAGTCATCACGATATCGACACTATAAATATCTTGAAGCCTGTTGTTTGCAGCACGATCAGCTCCATTACCATATTGAACACCAAAACCACATTTGGTTGCAGCTTCATTACTTGCAAGGTTGTATGGAGCAAAAGTGCCATCCAATACTTTTTCAAATCTTCCTAAAGGATCTTTGTTATTCAATATTGGATTCCCATCTTGATCTGTACCATTATCATAATCAATCATACTGCAATCATTCACTCTATTATCCGTATTTGCTGTAAATTCAATTCCAGAACGAATCCAGTTATTAAATGATTTACCGTCCTGATCAGCTATACCACTATACCAAGGGGCATTTACATCATCAAAAATAATTGATGAACTTATTAATCCATTCAAATCAACACTTGGTTTGTCGCCTGGACGAACCTGTTGAGTTGCACTTGCTGCTATTCCCCAATCAAATCCTCTGACACTAGCGGAATCATATTTACGTAAGTATTTTTCGTTATATTCTAAGATACTTACATCACTCATTACAATCTCCCCTGTTGTAGTATTTCTGATCATCCAAGTCGTACTATCAGGAATAGCTCCTAAAGAAGTATCTGGATTTGATGTATAGTATTTTTTTACATTAAAAAATACTTCATAGTTTCCTTTTTTAATACTATCAGGATTTACAACTGCCAAAACCATTGGTCCTAAATTTGGTTTATAGGTAGGGAAATAAGCATGATAATTAGGCTCCTTTAGGGCCTCCATTTCAGACTCTTCAGTTAATTCCATAGGAATACCACTATTCCCTTTCCCTTCAATTCTTGTAAGTTGAATTCCAGAGTTGTAATCCGCATAAGTTTGAACATATAAGCTATCTGTTGCTGGATGTGGCATAGCCTTTATTACTTGAATTGGTTGTTCACGACCATCAGTACGACTTTCTATATAAGCCTTATCTTGTGTTGTATCTGCTCCTGCAGGATTGAAAGGCTTGAAATTATTATAGGCATAAGCAATGGCTACATAATAATAAGTTTTGTAATTAACCAAGGTTTTAGAAGAGCCAGATGCAAATGCATCTTGATCTAGTTGAAAGGAATGATGAATTCCTTCATCTGTACCTGAAGCCATTAATTTTGGAATATAATATGAGGCAGAAATTTCTGGGTCTACTTCGTGATTTAAGATATCCTTCACTCCATTAATTTTATCGAACTTAGCCACAATTCTAGCTTTATCTGTATTTATTGAACCATCTTTACTACGAATATCTGACAGAGCTACATTCTCATTTAAAAGTTGGTAAACAACATATCCTTCAAATTTATATAACGAATCACTTGAATTATTCTTAACAGCTTTCTTAGAAGTTTCTCTGTATTTTGCTTCACTCAAATTTGTACCATAACCTTCTTTATAATTATTTGAACTTGGTAAATTATCTAAATCAAATACTAATTTTCTATCAAGCGGTTGAATGACTACTTTTGGTGCCTGAGGACCAAATGGTAACTTGAAGGCATTGTCAAATAAATCTTGGGCCTTATCATCACATATTTGAATTTTTGAGAAACAAGCAGAAGATCCTCCTCCTACGTTGGGAACCCAAACTGCACCGATTGTAACATTATTAATATCACCAGGGAATAATGGGAAAGGACCAGATGAGTGAATAAAACGTCGGTCATCAGGTGTGTTCGAACATGATGCCTCAGACCAACCACCTTTACAAGGATCTCCATAAAAAATAAATTTAGTTTTTGGTCCTGCATCACGTGCATTACATGCTGTTGTAAATGAAGCACCATCTTGCCAAAATCCTGTCATGTAATTATAAAAGTGTTGGCGTTGAGATGGATTACCTGTTGGCCCCTGCTTATTATCAAAGTAGGTAAACACTGTCATTTTTAATTCAGTATCTTTTTGTGTCTTTGTATTAAAGTATTTAGGCCCTTGAAAAAAGTCAACTGCCACCATAGGAATTTCAAAACCATATCCTGTAGCCCCTTCATCATAGGCATCTCCATTATACAAAATACCTAAACCACGTCCTGTATCACAACCAACATAATCATCAAATGCTGCACCTAAATCCGCATCATTCCAAGTTGCCATGTAGGTTTCTTTTAAAATGGAAGTAGCATAAAGTGTGTTGATTTTATAATTGTAGAAAGTAGCTTCATTCAAACAATCGTTCGTTGCAAATGCAAAGGCTGAAGCTTGAACTTCGAGATACATTGTTTCAGAGGTTGTCTCAGATTTAGCGTCTCCACGATCGTTATAGACCCACCAAATATATTGGTCCCCTAAAATCTTTGGATAATCACCTTTTCTCCAATTATATCCATCTTCTCCATCAACATCCACAAAAGGCGCCATATCACGTGTTGGATAATTTGTCATAATGGTACCTCCAGAAGTTTTAATTTCTTTATTTCCTTTAGCTGGCCATTCTTTGATGATTTCAGAAACTAAACCTTGATTAGCTTCGATTTTATTTTCAATTACTGTTGGATCAGAAGTTCCAGCATAAATACCTCTAAATTTATTTACATCTGAAGCATTGATTTTCCAGAATCTATCCCAATCTGCGCAAGTTTGAAAATCAATACTTCCATCTTGTGCTAATGGTCCAGACCAAAAGTCGTTTCCATTTTGACGATAAGTTTGAGCAGCAACTTTAAGTTCGCCTGTGGAACTATCCTTTCCACCAATCCATACTGATCCAGCAAATAAGGAATTTTTACCACTAGTTTTAGGCACTTCATATTGAGCGGTTCCAGTAGGGATATCCCACCACATATCGCCTCCATTCATGAGTCGTGCTCTTACGTTGTTGATATCTAAATCTATTGTTGCAGTAGTTGCATTACAACCTGCTGCTGTTTTATGCAACCCTTGTGAAGGCTTTTGCCCAATATTAGGCAAGGCACTTGAGGTGAAATACAATCCTTGGATTGTCAAGAGGGTTAAAAAGATTCTTTTCATAATCATGATATTATATCAAATTTATTTAAGTCAATTAATTTTAAAAATCGAATGTCAAACCGAAGTTGATTCTTCTAGGATTGTTGAAGTTACCTGGGTTTAATAATCTCATATTGTAAATATCTGTGTAAGATTGTTTAAATTGTTGTCTACTTAGATACTGCTGACCTTGAGGAGAATTTAAATATCCGTCATCTGTTCCTGATCCAGTATAACCATATACACCTAAAATATTTCGTTGATTTAATAAATTATTGATTAAGCAATACAGATTCACATAAATTGGCTTAGCTTCCCTTGTTACTATTCCATCTTTATTAGATTTAGCTTTTACATTCATCACTCTAACTGCTTTATCAACACGCAATCCTAATTCAGAATTCCAAGGCAGCCGTGAACCATTAACTGTACCTACTATTGGCGTACTATTAAAGTCACCGCCTACAAGTGGCGTGGCTAGTGCTGCGCGAGTATATGGTTCTCCACTTCTTGTACGAATGATGAAATTTATTCCAGCATCTTGGAAAGGGTGGAATTTACCAATTTTTGGTCCTAAATTATCTCCTTCGTATCTATAATCAATTCTTATATTTAAATTATGTCGTGAATCAACTTCTAATGGGAACACTGTTCTTAGGTTAGGTTGGCCAGAAGCTAACAGAGATGATTGTGAAGTTGAATTTGAACCAGTTCCTTCTGCAAATTGAAGGGTATAATCGATGTTTAATTTTAAAGGCCCACTTCTTCTGAAATCAAACCTAACTGTCATAGCCTTTGTTGAAGAGAAGTCTCTATTCCCTGTAGACACATAAGAGATTGGATAAGCCAAAGTAAATCGTTGAATTTGAATTTGATTTCTTCTTTCACGATAAGTTGCTTCTATTGTAAGTGCAGAAGATTTAGATAATTTCTGTGCGTATCCTAATGAGTAATTTACCCCTTTCTCCATTTGAAGATTGGCATTATTAATGCCTGATTGGCGTTCTGCTAAATAATAATAATCATCTGGAGTTGCAAAGCTGTTAGAACTAGGTTGCTGGGCGACTACATCATAGTTACCATAAAATAAGGCTGCATCAGAAATTGGAAATGAAAATTTAATCCTTGGAGACAAAACAACTTGAGGTTTATAATCCTGAAATGAATTATTTGGATTGAATGTCTTACTTTTAATACTATCGGTTTTATTTACAAGCCAAGGCTGAATAGGTTGACCACCTCCATATAAACCTGATAAAATAGTCGGATCTGCAATTTCCTTTCCAAACGGATCATACCAAACATCTCCTTTGCGATAACCGACAATGGTTGGTGTTCCAGATTGATTATTATCTACATACATTACATAATCTTTGTCAAAACTAGAAGGCAATGGTGCCACCTTGTCATTGTCAGTTTTATCTGTTGGTAGATTAAATTTATCTGAAGATTTCAAATCACCTATTTTTCTAACACCATACAAAGAATAAGGATCTTTCAAAACTTTTTGATTGGCATCATATCTGTCTACACGTAAACCAATATTAAAACTTAAATCTTTATATGAAAATTTGTCTAAAATATAACCAGCCATATAAATAGGTCTAAACGCACCAACTGGTCTTTCATAATCACCTCTAGCATCCTTCTTAGTCCAAAAATCATTGAAGCTAGGTTGCTTACTCAATTTCTTTCCTAAGTAATCATAACCAGAATAGCTAACAGCATCATTTCCATCATTAAATAGATCATCCGCAGAGAACATATTTAAATTGAAGGTTTTTGGATCAAGGTTATCAATATCAATTACACTCAAATTTTCTTCGGAACCATAAAGAGATTTTCTTAATTCTTTATCAAATCGAGATTGATCATTACCTACATACAAACGATCATATTTAATCGTATCGAATGGGCTCATTTGAATGATTCCATCTTCCAAATCTTGAAAAGAATATTTTTGTCCACCTATCCAAAATTGAGGATTTTCTTTATCTAAATTCGCAATTTGACGATTTGTATTCAATCTCATCACATTCCATAAATTTCCTAAGGCATAAGAACGAGAGGTTCTTTGTTCATAGCTTAGACCGAATTGAATATTATGAGTAATTTTATCCTTTAATTTAGGATTATTTGCGCCTTGTTCAATATCAAATGATGCTTCTAGGTTTACGTTAACCTGATCAGCATCATTATATGAATAACTAGCAGGTTGCGCGCCTACTCCTGAAAATAAACCTCCATAAGTTGAAGTAGGTCCTGCTCCATTGATTAGGGCATTGTAAGCAGAAACATCATTGATAGTTTGTACAAAGAATCTATCATCTGCGAAAATCGCTTTTGTATAATTTTCCATGATTGGGTTTTTCCCACCAGGAACAAAAGTTGTGGAGTCTACAAAATCTCCTTGATATTCTATTCCTTCATACCCACCTTTTGCTGTATCCTTAAAATAGAAAGGACTACGATGTGTGGTGAATTTACCTATATAGTTGTAATCAAAAATATTTTTCCCATGATTCGGATTATAACTATCTGATTTATCTTTTTGGTAAATAAATTGAATAGCATAATAAGCATTAGTTACTGGCGATTTTTTATCGTCAATTTTTGTTTGTGCACTAGACTTACCTAATTTTTGTGTTAAACGTAAAAAACTTCTACTTGAAAGACTTGATGTATTTGTATTAGCCTCAGGTGAAAAGACTGAATTAAAGAATGAGTATGAGTTTGATTTGCCATAAACCATATTAGTAAATGCAGTGATAGCGACATTTTCTGAAGGTTGGTAATCCAATTTCAAATTTAAGTTAGTTCCCCAACCTGAAGCATTCTCTTTGTTTTTAACTTGCTCAAAATCAGCAGCAGTCAAAGTTTCGGCTGCTCTTACAAAATTACCTGCTCCAGATGGATTGCCAATTAATGGGTTTGCTTGAATTCTTTTTAAAACCTCAGGTTTTACACGATAATTCTTGTCAAAATTAGGATTGCCGTCTTTATCATAAGTATAAGAGGCATTTAAGGAGAATCCAAGAACTGGTCTTTTCACTGAACCTTTCTTCACACTTAATAAGGGACCAGCTAAATCTAATGAGATAAGATTATTGTTAAATCCTTCTACAGAATGTTGCATCTGTAAACTACCACCAAATTTTCTTTGAATACCTCTTAATGTGATACCTACTACCCCACCTGTTGCATTACCATATTTTGCAGACATACCATTTGAAATCAATTCAAGCTGATCTATGGTTCCAGGAGGAAAATTTACAGATCCTCTACCAGATCGAATTGGAATACCATCTACAATGTATAAGGTACCTGAACTTCTATCTCCACCTAAGCTAAGGCCCTGATCTCCACTCTTTTTTTGGTAAGCGCCTGCTTGTAACGAGGCAAAGTCACCAGTTGAATTTGTTGCAGACTTACGCATTTCTTCTCGGCCAATGGCTTTTGTACCAGCATTATCCTTATCAATTAATTTAATCTTGTATGTCTTAATTACAATACCAGAATCTCCTTTAACGGCACTTTGTACCTTTTTTTCCATACTAAAATCAACTTCTGTTCTACCATCTGCCTTCACTATGACATTTTGGATTTCTTGAGTTTGATAGCCAGCAAAAGATATTCTTACAGAGTATTTACCAGGTGCTAATGGTTTAATCTTATAATTACCATTCAAATCAGTTTTTCCACCTCCTTTAGTAATTCCACCTTCTGAAGCAGTTACAGAAGCAAAATCTAATGGTTGCTTTTTTTCATCTAAAACACGTCCATAAATTTCACCAGATTGTGAGGCTTGAGCAAAGGCCAAATTTGAAATCAATAAAAATAATGCGAGTAGTCTAATTATCTTAATCATATTGTAAAAATATTATTAGGTCGTAAATATATGTTAAAGTTATGGTTATTGAAATGACTTTTATTTAAAAGTTATTATTTATTTTTTGGAAATGCAGTCAATGAATTCATTTGAACGGTAAAATGCTAAGATGCACGGTGATTAGGGTTTATAGAAAATTATCGTGCAATATTGACCGCTCTTTTTTCACGAATCACCGTGACTTTAATTTGTCCAGGATATTGCATTTCTTTTTGTATTCGTTCTGCAATCTCAAATGACAATTTATCGCTTTCAGCATCAGTTACTTTTTCGGCCTCAACAATTACTCTTAACTCACGGCCTGCTTGAATTGCATAAGCCTTTTCAACACCGGTATAATTTAAAGCCATCGTTTCTAAATCTTTGATACGCTCTAAATAGCTCTGCATGATTTCACGACGAGCACCTGGTCTTGCACCGCTTATCGCATCACAAGCTTGAATGATGGGAGAAATCACATAACTCATTTCCATTTCATCGTGGTGAGCACCAATGGCATTTACCACCGAAGGATGTTCGCCATATTTCTCGGCTAATTTTGCACCTAACAAAGCATGAGATAGTTCTGTTTCTTCATCAGGTACTTTGCCGATATCATGTAATAAGCCGGCACGCTTTGCTAATTTTGGATTTAACCCTAGTTCCGAGGCCATGATGGCACAAAGATTGGCTGTTTCTCTTGAATGCATTAATAAGTTTTGGCCATAAGAAGATCTGAATCGCATTCTTCCAACCATACGAATTAATTCTTTATGCAAACCATGAACGCCTAGTTCTATGACCGTGCGCTCTCCTATTTCCATCACTTGTTCTTCGATTTGCTTCTTGGTTTTTTCTACCACTTCTTCAATACGAGCAGGATGCATACGACCATCTTGCACCAATCGTTGTAATGACAAGCGTGCAATTTCTCGACGCAATGGATCAAAACTACTTAAAATAATAGCCTCTGGTGTATCATCTACTACTAGATCTACACCTGTTGCTGCTTCTAAAGCCCTGATATTTCTTCCTTCACGCCCAATGATTTGTCCTTTAATATCATCACTTTCCAGATTAAACACTGTAATCGCATTTTCAATGGCTGTTTCAGCAGCTGTTCTTTGGATAGTTTGAATAATAATTTTCTTGGCTTCTTTGTTGGCTTTAGTTTTAGCCTCTTCCATGATTTCTTGCACATGAGCCATCGCGTCTGATTTAGCCTCATTTTTTATCGCTTCAATCAATTCTGCTTTGGCATCTTCGGCCTTTAAATTAGCTACTTTCTCAAGACGTTTGATGTGTTCATCGTGTTGCTTAGATAAGTCTTCTTGCTTTTTAGCCACATTATCTAATTGCCTATCCAAGTTTACTTTTTTCTGATCATACTCTTGAATTTGTTTTTGAGCAAGTTGGGTTTTATCGTTTAAATCTTTCTCTTTTTGTTTAATTCGATTCTCACCTTCTGCAACTTTTTGTGAACTTTGAAGGACAGCTTTTTCATGTTCAGACTTTAATTGAAGAAAATTCTCTTTAGCTTCAAGTAATTTCTTTTCTTTTAATGTTTCTGCTTGTGTTTGTCCGTCTTTTATAATTCTATCTGCCTGTTGAGTGGCATCGTCTATAAGTTTTTGCGTATTTTTATTAAAAATTAGTTTTCCGGCAATTAGCCCTATAAGCAGTGCTACAATGGCAGCAACCACAGTGATTATTATTGGATCCATGTTTTATTTTAGTTTTCATTAGACAAAATTTACCATTTAACAAGATGTTCATGCTCTTCATTGCGCCTGATAAATTAATCCCGCGAATATATAAATAATTTTATGATATTACTAATTTGTGAAATTTTGATCTGTATCCGAAGCATTCAATATATTTGTAACACATGAGAAAAAAACAACCTATTGGAATTTTTGATTCGGGTATTGGTGGTTTAACCGTGGCAAAAGCTATTAGCCAACTCCTTCCTGAAGAAAGAATGATTTATTTTGGCGATACGGAACATATGCCTTATGGTGGCAGATCGGCCGAACACATTTTGCAATATTCATTAAAGATTACCGAATTTTTAATCGCACAAGGCGCTAAGATTATTGTGATAGCCTGTAATAGTGCTTCTGCCGTTGCTTGTTTGCATTTGCAAGAGAAATATAAAGGACAAATTGAAGTGATTGGTGTGATTGAACCCGTTACGGATTACATAAGCAGACAAGATTTTAAAAAAGTAGGTATTATTGGTACCAAACCCACTATTGAGAGTCGTGCTCATCAAACATTGTTAAGTTTGTCGAAACCTAGTCAGAAAATTGTTACCATGGCGACTCCCCTCTTAGCACCCATGATAGAAGAAGGCTTTTTTAATAATAGTATCTCACAAACCATCGTGAATTCATATTTAGGTAATTGGCGATTTAAATCGATTGATGCCTTGGTATTAGCTTGTACTCACTATCCCTTGATTAAAAAAGAGATACTAAAATTTTATCAGAAGAAAATTGACATAATTGACACCTCCGAAATTGTCGCAGAAGCTGTGAAACAATCTTTAACAGCACAAAAATTATTAAATCCAACACGAAACAAGGCAGACCAATTTTTTGTTTCTGAATACACTGAAAGTTTTGAGAAAACGACAAAGGTCTTTTATGGTACTCAAGTTCATATTGAAGAAGTTAGACTAAACTATGAAACACCATGAGCAAAGTAGTTAAAGGAAGAGAGGATGATTGGATTTCAGCTATTTATGATTTGGTCAGAAAAATACCTAAAGGCAAGGTGACTTCTTATGGAGCTATTGCAGAAAAAATTGGCACTCGCTTAACTGCGCGTATGGTTGGTTGGGCCATGAATGCCAGTCATCATGCTAAACCCAAAGTACCAGCACATCGTGTGGTGAATAGACATGGACTGCTTACTGGAAAGCATCATTTTGGGAGCCCAACGCTGATGCAAGAACTTTTAGAGGCTGAAGGGTTGCAAATCAAAGATGATCAAATTATTGACTTCAACAGGCATTTTTGGCAACCATGAAAACTGTAAAGCAAAAAAAACTTGTCCTTGATCAGGCCTATCTCGAAGAAGAATTTTTCGAGAATAGTTTGATGTTAGGCTTGGTTTGTCCATTAGCATCTTATAAGTTTATCTGGCAACTTCAAACTTTATTAAATTTTGATTTTAGGAGAAATCACGATTTTGATGTTGAGGTAAAAGAATGTCATTTCCCTATTTATTATTTACAGGAGCCAGATAAAATGATTGAGCATTTTATTTTTGCCAACAGAAGACAAGGCAACTATTTAATTCCTGAATTAAAAAATATAGATTACGTATGGTTGCTTAAAGGAAATAATGCCTTGATGCCATATAGGGCTCAGATTGTAGAGAAACTGCAATTAATTTCTTCGATTGATAGTTGTTTTCATATACCCATTGAATCATTGAAATCTAAACATTTATTGATCATGTAACTTGCTATGTATTTGCGGCAACGATTGCAGTGGAAACCCCGCATTCCGAGAGGCTTCAAGACACTTGAACATTGATAAACACTTTATAGCCGATTCGGAAGAGGAGTTGCAACGAAAAGCGTGATTGC
>JAGNOY010000325.1 GCA_017989935.1 Chitinophagaceae bacterium | reverse complement strand
TTATTATTGAAGGCAAATGAAATCATGAAGTTTGTTGACAGATATTATGTTGAAGATGGGAATCCGATGTATAGTTTTACGAATACCCAATTTTCACAGGTAGAAATTAATAAAAAGGAAATTTATGATGGCGCCCTCCCATCAACCAACTCGGTACTTTGTAAAGTATTAAAACAATTGGCTTATATTTTTCAACATGATGAATGGAATCAAAAAAGTAATGATATGCTTTTTGCCATGAATGAATATTTACAAAAACATCCTCTTTCCTTTGCACGCTGGTGTTCAGAACTTCAGAAAAACACGAGTCAATTCAAAGAAGTTTGTATTGTAGGTCCAGATGCTAAAAAAATATTTCTGCAATTCAATACTAAAAAGTACTATGCCAACGTTTTGTTTATTACAACACACAAAGAAGAAGATATAGCTAGTTTAAAGGGGAAGTATCAAGTCGGGGAAAACTTGATATATGTATGCAAAGATTTTACTTGCTTAGAACCATTCAGAGACATAAATAGTGCTTTCGTCGAAATTTAGAACTTCATGTTATGAATTTTGAAATAAAAGCCATTGATTTGAGACTCGGGATATAAGAAATGATTAACATATATTTTTACTTAGGATATATTTTCGTCATTTCCAAATTCTTGAAAAAATAAAATAATTTTGAGCATTTTCATACGAGATATAAAATATCATATATATATTGTGCAGGTATTTGAATTAACATAATTTATTAATACATTTGCTTTCTTGTATAAAATAATAAACGGATTATGATGAATAAACTTTCGTTAAGAATATTAGCATTAGGTGTGATTATTACAGCTTGGGGTTGTGGTAGTGGCGGAGGACCGCAAGGTCAAGTTGTTGGGATGACTTATAGAGTGAATAACCCAAATACGCCTACGCCAGTTGGAATGACTTGGGTACCCTCTGGGGTTATGCACATGGGTGCAAGCGATCAAGACATACGTAACGCCAATGACGTAAAAAATCGAACAGTTCAAATGTTAGGGTTCTTTATGGATGCAACTGAAATTACAAATGCTGAGTATCGACAATTCACTGAATGGGTTAAAGATTCAACTGCCCATACCTTAATTGGTGATTTGAAGGATAATGATGACGGTTCACAAAGTGTTGATTGGAAGAAAAAGATTAAATGGAATTCAGAAGAAACCGAAGATGCAATGGCAGCTTATTATATTCCAGCATCTGAGAGTATCTGGGGTAAAAAAGAGTTTGATCATCAAAAATTAGAATATAACTACGAAACCTTCGATTATGATCAAATGGCTAGAAGTTATGTTCCAGGCCAACCACAAGTAAGAACTTCATTCTTGCAAAAATATCATCCTGCCATTTATCCTGATACAACCGTATGGATGAAAATGTTTGCTTACTCTTATAATGAGCCTATTACACATCAATATTTTTGGTTCCCATCGTTTAATCAATATCCTGTTGTTGGCGTTGATTGGTATCAAGCAAATGCCTTCTCTCACTGGAGAACAAAGTATTGGAGAGCGTATAGAGATTCTAAGAAAATGTATTTAGAAGGTGAATTCCGTTTACCAAGTGAAGAACAATGGGAATGGGCAGCAAGAGGCGGACGTACTCAATCACCTTATCCATGGGGAGGTCCTTATGTAGTTAATAAGAAAGGATGTTATTTAGCAAATTTCAAACCTAATCGTGGTAATTATAGTGCAGACGGTGGTTTATACACAGTTCCTGTAACAGCATACCATCCAAATGATTATGGTTTATATAATATGAGTGGTAATGTGGCTGAGTGGACATCATCTCCATATCAAGCCAATACATATGATAATGTAGCGGATATGTCACCAGAAATCAGAATGAGATTAAAAGATTCTGATCCAACATGGTGGAAAAGAAAGGTAATACGCGGAGGTAGCTGGAAGGATGTAGTAACCGCACTTCAAGTAAGTTCAAGAGATTACGAATTTGCAGATACAGCAAAAGCATTTATCGGTTTTAGAAATATCGTTCAATACATAGCCCCTGCACTAACCAATAGAAAACCAAGAAAATAAGACAAAAAATTACATTCATTAAATAAATAATAAACATTAGATATGAGATCAATAGGGTTGTTTTTCGAAACTAAAACTGGAAAATACATTAAGAATTTAATCATTGGATTAGGAGCATCTGTCGTACTTATCGGAGCACTTGCAAAGTTACAACACTGGTCTTGGGCAGGTCCAGCCTTGATTGTGGGAATGAGTGTAGAGGCATTTATTTTTGCGATTTTAGGTTTATTACCTCCTCATAGAGATTATTATTGGGAGAAGTATTATCCAGGTCTTGATGAAAACCCACATGTTGAAGCATATAGAAAAGGAATTAAATTTCAACCCACGCCAGTAGGTGGCATAGGTGGTGGTGGTTCAAATGTATCTGCAACTTCTCAAATTGATAAAATGTTAGAAGAAGCAAATATGAACCCAGCTAATATTAAAAAATTGAGTGAAAGCTTTACAAAATTTGGCGAGTCTGTAAACCAAGTAAAAGATATTACACATGTAACGGCAGCTACAAATGAATACGCTGCAAAAGCTAAAGAAGCTACCAATGCGTTGGGTCAGATGAAAGACACTTTCTTAGGTGCATCAGCAACACTAGCATCGTTCAATAATGCAGCTGATGAGACAGCTAAGTTTCACGGACAAGTAACCACACTAACAAAAAATCTTGGTTCATTAAATCAAATTTATGAAGTGGAATTACAAGATGCCAACAATCACTTAAAAGCAATGAATAAATTTTATAGCAATCTTGTAAATGCTTCTGATGCTATGCAAAACAGTGCTGATGATGCAAATAAGGCAAAGGAGCAAATTGGATTATTAGCCAAAAACCTTGGAACATTAAACCAAGTATATGGCAATATGTTAAGTGCTATGCAAGGACGATAGTTCACATAGTTTGAAGAAATTGAGATTGTAAAATAATTTTTAAAAGAAAATATTCATAAAGAATGTCTTTACCTAAAGAACCCCGGCAGCTGATGATTAATTTGATGTATTTGGTGCTAACAGCCTTGTTAGCAATGAATGTATCAAGTGAAATTTTGAATGCCTTTAAGATTGTGGATTCTAGTATTAATGAATCAAGTAAAAATATCGCTAAACGAAGCGAAGCAACAATTGTAAATTTTGATATGGCCCTTGAAGATAAAAAAATTCAACAAGATCCTGTAAAGTTTAAGAAAGTACAAGCATGTAAGG